>JAYVVB010000339.1:0-3021 GCA_043787455.1 Rhizobacter sp. | reverse complement strand
ACGATGGCCCGAGCCGCGAGCGCGGCGCCGCTCGTCCATCTCTTCGACGAGCCGCAGTTCAACACCCAGGACGGCTACATCGGCTTCATGCTCGACTTCTTCAAGAAGCTTCGCGCCGCCGACCGTCTCGTCTTTCTCTGCCTGCATCCGAACGAGCCGTACCATCTCGACATCCTGCGCGAGAGCTGCGAGCGCTTCGTCTTCGTCGACCGCGGAAAGCTCACGCACGCCGCGTCGTTCGCCGAGTTGCAGGCCGACGAACGCGTCCGGGCCTACCTCGGCCGGCTCGCCCCGGCCGCTGTCACCCCAGCAGTGGCAGCTCGGTGAAGTAGCGCCCGCCGTGGAAGATCAGCGGCTGCGCGCCTTCGCGCCGGCTGCAGCGCTCGACCTCGCCGACGAAGATGACGTGATCGCCCTCCTCGTAGCGGCTGCGGTTGAAGCATTCGAAGACGGCGGCGGCGCCGTCGATCAGCGGCACGCCGCCGGCGCCGATGCTGCAGGCGACGCCCTCGAAGCGGTCGAGGTCCTTGCTCGCGAAGCGCGCGGCGAGGGCCAGCTGGTCGGCGGCGAGAATGTGGATTGCGTAGTGCGAGCCGCGCGCGAACCCGGGCATCGAGCCGGCCTGGCGCGACAGGCTCCAGAGCACGAGGGGCGGCTCGATCGAGACCGAGTTGAAGGAATTGGCGGTGAGCCCGATCGGCTCGCCGCTGACACCGCGCGCGGTGACGATGGTCACGCCGGTCGCGAACATGGCGAGCGCGGCGCGGAAATCATCGGCTCCGAAGGTGGGCGGCGCCGCGCGCAGAGTTCGAGCCATCGGGCGATTGTCGACGCTCCCTAGAATCAACGCATGACGCCTCCGCCCGCGCGCGGCGCATCGACCTCGCGCCTCGACCGGGCTGCCGCGTGGCATCGCCTCGTCGCGATCACAGTGCTCGGCTTCGCCTCGGGATTGCCGCTCGCCCTCACCGGCCAGGCGATGCAGGCCTGGCTCACGGCCGACGGCGTCGACATCGCGACGATCGGCTTCCTGAGCCTCGTCGGCCTGCCCTACACCTTCAAGTTCCTGTGGGCGCCGCTGATGGATCGGTTCGAGCCGCCGTGGCTCGGCCGACGACGCAGCTGGCTCGTGCTGACGCAGCTCGCGCTCGCGGCGGCGCTGTTCTGGATGGCGGCGACGCCGCCGGCATCGGCGCTCGGCGCGTTCGCACTCATCGCCGGGCTCGTCGCCTGGCTCTCGGCGTCGCAGGACGTCGTCGTCGACGCCTACCGCACCGATATCCTGCCATCGGCCGAGCGCGGATTCGGCTCGTCGCTGTTCGTGCTCGGCTATCGCCTGGCGATGATCCTCTCGGGCGGGATCGCCTTCATCTGGGTCGATGCACGTCAGGGCGGTGGCTGGAGCTGGCCCGAGGTCTATCGGGCGATGGCGCTCTTCATGATCGGCGCGGCGGTGTTCTCGGCGCTGTTCGCGCCGCGCCTGGTCGTCACCGCACGACCGGTCACCGTCGCCCGCCATGACGTGCTCGGCTTTCTTGCGGTCGCGGTCGCGGTTGCCGTCGGCTTCGTCGCGACGCGCTACGCCTTCTCGCCGCTGGCGCGCGAGTGGGTCATGCCGCTCGTCGCCGCGGCGCCGCCGCTGCCCGAGCGCTGGGCCGACCTGGTCGCGCTGTTCGCGGGCATCGCTTTTACTGTGCCGCTCGTCGCCTTCGCGGCGCGCAGGGCACGCTTCGAGACCTTCCTCGGCAGCCTCGACAGCTACTTCGCCCAGCCCGGCGCCGGGCCGTTCCTGGCCTTCATAGTCCTCTACAAGCTCGGCGACGCTTTCGCCGGCTCGCTGCTGACGCCGTTCCTCTTGCAGGCGATGCACTACAGCACGGCCGAGGTCGGCGTCGTCAACAAGGTGATCGGCCTGTGGCTCACGATCGGTGGCGCGCTCCTCGGCGGCGTGCTCATGATCCGGCTCGGCCTCTGGCGCGCGCTGATGCTCTTCGGCGTCCTGCAGATGCTCGGCAACCTCGGCTTCTGGTGGCTCGCGGTCCACGGTCGCGACGCCTTGCCCGGGCTCGTCATCCCGGCCTTCGACTGGGGTTTCGTCAAGCTCGCGGCGGCGACGCCGGTCGACGGCGGCCTCTTGATGGCGATCGCGAGCGAGAACGTCACGAGCGGCATGGGCACAGCGGCCTTCGTCGCCTTCCTGATGAGCCTGTGCAACCGGCGCTTCAGCGCAACCCAGTTCGCTCTGCTGAGCGCGTTCGCGTCGGTCGGTCGCGTCTGGGTCGGGCCGCTCGCCGGCGTGCTCGCGCAGTCGATCGGCTGGCCGGCGTTCTTCCTGGCCTCGATCGTCGTCGCCGTGCCGGCGCTGGCCCTGCTCGCGATTTTGCGACGGCCGATCGATATGCTCGAGAGCGATGTCAAGCCGATCGCCGTCGATGCCTGACCGCGACCCGCTCCGCCCCGCCGCCGGATGCGCCTTCTGCGACGCGATGGCGGCGACGATTCATGCCGATCGGCGCGCATTCCTGCGCCTCGCCGGTGCCGGCGTCGCCATCGCTGCGTCGCCGGCGTGGGCGCGCGAAGGGGTCGAGGTCGGCCCGCCCTCGGCGCTGACCCAGCTCGTGCCCGCCGCACAGATCGAGCGCGCCGCGACCGGCCAGTACGCGTCGATGCTGACCCAGGCGCAGCAGCAGCGCGCCGTCGGGTCCGAAGACCACCCTCAGGTCAGGCGCCTGCGCTACATCGCCGGCCGCATCATTCCCAACACTTACGAGTGGAACCCGCGCGCGCGCAGCTGGCGCTGGGAAGTGAACCTGATCGGCAGCAAGCAGATCAACGCCTTCTGCATGCCCGGCGGCAAGATCGCGTTCTACTTCGGCATCCTCGACCGCCTCCAGCTCAGCGACGACGAGGTGGCGATGGTGATGGGCCACGAGATGACGCATGCGCTGCGCGAGCACGCGCGCGAGCAGATGGGCAAGAACATGGCGACGCGTGGCGCGATCGAGATCGGTGCGGCGATCT
>JAYVVB010000338.1:0-8787 GCA_043787455.1 Rhizobacter sp. | reverse complement strand
CGAGCCGAGCAGGAACAGCAAGCGTCGGCGCAGGTCGCCGAACTTGCCGCTCTTGGCCAGTTGATTCGCGTTCGTTGCCACGTTCGTCGTTTTCCGCTTCTGGATCGAGGTCAGGCGACCGAGCCGCCGGCCGCTTCGATGGCCGCCTTGGCGCCCGCCGTCGCGTTGATGCCCTTGAGCGCGACCTTCATCGTCAGCTCGCCAGTCTTGATGACCTTGACGTTCTTGATCATCTCGCCGACGAGATTGGCCTGCTTCAGGGTCAGCAGGTCAACCTCGGCGGCGCCCAGGCGCTGCAGGGAGGTCAGCGTCACTTCGGCGTTGTACTTCTGCGTCGTCGACTTGAAGCCACGCTTCGGCAGGCGACGCTGCAGCGGCATCTGGCCGCCTTCGAAGCCGACCTTGTGATAGCCGCCCGAGCGCGACTTCTGGCCCTTGTGGCCGCGGCCCGAGGTCTTGCCCAGGCCCGAGCCGATGCCGCGACCGACGCGCCGGCGCGGCTTCTTGGCGCCGTCTGCCGGCTTGATGGTGTTCAGTTCCATGTTCTTGATCCTCGCGGCGCTCTCAGAGCACCTTCACCAGGTACGAGACCTTGCCGATCATGCCGCGCACCGCCGGCGTGTCTTCGAGCGTCGACTCGCTGTTGGTCTTTCGCAGGCCCAGGCCGCGCACCGTCGCGCGATGCGACTCACGCGTACCGGCGACGCTCTTCACGAGCTTGATCTTGACCGTCTTCTTGTCGGCCGACTTGCTGTTCATGTTGCTCTCCACGGTCAGCCCATGATCTCTTCGACCGTCAGGCCGCGCTTGGCGGCGATCTCGGCCGGCGTGCTGCAGCGTTTCAGGCCGTCGAGCGTCGCGCGGACGATGTTGTAGGGGTTCGACGAGCCGAGGCTCTTGCAGACGATGTCGGTGACGCCCATCACCTCGAAGACGGCGCGCATCGGGCCGCCGGCGATGATGCCGTCCCCGGGCTTCGCGGGCGCCATCAGGACGCGCGATGCGCCGTGCTCGCCGACCACCTTGTGGTGGATCGTGCCGTTCTTCAGCTGCACCTTGATCATGTTGCGGCGCGCCGACTCCATCGCCTTGGTCACCGAGACCGGCACTTCCTTGGCCTTGCCCTTGCCCATGCCGACGCGGCCGTCGCCGTCACCGACGACGGTGAGCGCGGCGAAGCTGAGCGTGCGCCCGCCCTTGACGACCTTGGTGACGCGGTTGACCGCGATCATCTTTTCTTTCAGGCCGTCGTCGTTGCCTTCGGTCTGGGCGCGGGGATGAAACTTTGCCATCTGCTATTTCCTTGAGCTGCCGCTTGCGGCCATCAGAACTGGAGGCCGGCTTCGCGCGCGGCGTCGGCCAGCGCCTTGACGCGGCCGTGATATCGAAAGCCGCCGCGGTCGAATGCGACCTTGTCGACGCCGGCGGCCTTGGCCTTCTCGGCGATGCGCTTGCCGACGATCGCCGCGGCAGCGACATTGCCGCCCTTGCCCGAGACCTTGCTGCCTGCGGCCAGATCCTTGCGGACATCGGCCTCGGCGGTCGAAGCGCTGGCGAGGACGCGCGCGCCGTCGTCGGAGATGACACTGGCGTAGATGTGCAGGTTGGTGCGGTGCACGGTGAGGCGCGCGACGCGCTGCAGCGCGATGCGGGTGCGCGTCTGCTTGGAGCGGCGCAGGCGCTGGTCGTTCTTGCTGAGCATCTCGGTCCCCTTACTTCTTCTTCGTTTCCTTGATCGTCACCTTCTCGTCGCTGTAGCGAATGCCCTTGCCCTTGTAGGGCTCGGGCGGACGCAGCGCACGAACTTCGGCGGCGACCTGGCCGACGGCCTGGCGGTCGAACCCCGAGATCACGATCTCGGTCTGGGTCGGGCAGACGACCTTGACGCCTGCCGGCATTTCCTTGGCCACCGGATGCGAGAAGCCGATCTGCAGGTTGAGCTTGGTGCCGACCGCGGTGGCGCGATAGCCGACGCCGACCAGGTTCAGCTTCTTCTCGAAGCCCTTGGTGACGCCGCCGACCATGTTGTTGACCAGCGCGCGCATCGTCCCCGACATCGCGTCGGCCTCGGGCGAGTCGTTGGCCGGCGAGAACATGATCTTGCCGTCTTCGTTCTTCACCGTGACCAGGGCGTTGACCGGACGCACCAGCGTTCCGAGCGAGCCCTTGACGCTGATCGTCTCGGCATTCGTCGTCACGTCCACACCCTTGGGGACGGCGATCGGCATTTTTCCTACGCGTGACATGACTTGCTCTTTCTCGACTTCGGTCGGCTTCTACGACAGGCCGTTACGACACGTAGACCAGGACTTCGCCGCCGATGCCGGCCTGGCGCGCCTTGCGATCGGTCATCACGCCCTTGGGTGTCGTGACGATGGCGACGCCGAGGCCGTTCATGACGCTCGGAATCTCGTGTCGGCCCTTGTAGACGCGCAGGCCCGGACGGCTGACGCGCTCGATCTTCTCGATCACGGGATGGCCGGCGTAGTACTTCAGCGCGATCTCGAGCTCGGGCTTGGCGCCCTCACCCTTGACCTGGAAGCCGTCGATGTAGCCCTCGTCCTTCAGGACCTTGGCGATCGCCACCTTCAACTTCGACGACGGCATCGCGACGCTCGGCTTCTCCACCATCTGCGCGTTGCGGATGCGGGTCAGCATATCGGCGATCGGATCACTCATGCTCATATCAATTGACTCCTTGGCGGCCGGCCGGCGCCGGGCCGTTCCCAAGCCGGCCGGTGGCCCCTTCGGGGGGCAGCGAACGCAGCGAGCGTGGGGGCTTCATGACTTACCAGCTGGCCTTGACGACGCCCGGGATGTCGCCCTTGAAGGCGAGTTCGCGGATCTTGTTGCGGCCGAGGCCGAACTTGCGGAATGTGCCGCGCGGGCGGCCGGTGATACCGCAGCGCTTGCGCTGGCGCGTCGGATAGGCGTTCCTCGGCAGCTTCTGCAGCTCGAGGCGCGAGGCGTAGCGCTCCTCGTCGGACTTCTTTGCGTCGTTCGCCGCCGCCTTCAGCTCGGCGTACTTCTTCGCATACTTGGCGACGAGCTGGGTGCGCTTCAACTCGCGCTGGATCAGGGACGTTTTGGCCACGTTCGGATGCCCTTCAGGTCTTGAACGGAAACTTGAACGACGTGAGAAGCGCTCGGCATTCCTCGTCGGTCTTCGCGGTAGTCGTAATCGAGATGTTCAAGCCGCGCAACACGTCGATCTTGTCGTACTCGAGCTCGGGAAAAATGATCTGTTCCTTGACGCCGATGTTGTAGTTGCCGCGGCCGTCGAAGGCGCGCGAGCTGATGCCGCGAAAGTCGCGCACGCGCGGCAACGCGATCGTGACGAAGCGGTCGAGGAACTCGTACATGCGCACGCCGCGCAGGGTGACCATGCAGCCGATGGGCACGCCGTCGCGGATCTTGAAGCCGGCGATCGCCTTCTTCGACTTGGTGACGACGGGCCTCTGGCCGGCAATCTTCGAGAGATCTCCGACGGCGTGGTCCATCACCTTCTTGTCGGACACCGCTTCCGAGACGCCCATGTTGAGCGTGATCTTAGTGATGCGCGGGGCCTGCATCGCCGACGTGTAGCCGAACTTGGCGACCAGGTCAGGGACGACCTTCGCGCGGTAGAACTCTTGCAAACGAGCCATGGTCGCCTCTTAAGCCTTGATCTCTGCGCCGCTCGAGCGGAAGACGCGAACTCCACGCTCGACCGTCTTCTTCAACTTCTTCTCGTCGTCGCTCAGCAACTTGATGCCAACGCGGTCGGCCTTGCCGGTCGCGCCGTTGAAGATTGCAACGTTCGACTGGTGAATCGACAGTGTCTTGTCGACAACGCCGCCGGTGACGCCCTTCATCGGGTTCGGCTTGACGTGCTTCTTGACGACGTTGACGCCCTCGACGACCAGCCGCTCGTCGTCGACGCGCGACAGCACGGTGCCGCGACGGCCCTTGTCGCGGCCGGTCAGCACGATCACCTGGTCGCCCTTACGAATCTTGTTCATCGCATAGTTCCTGGTCAGCGACAGTGCTCAGAGCACTTCCGGCGCGAGCGACACGATCTTCATGAAGCGCTCGGTGCGGAGCTCGCGCGTCACCGGCCCGAAGATGCGCGTGCCGATCGGCTCGAGCTTGGCGTTCAGCAGCACGGCGGCGTTGCCGTCGAACTTGACGAGCGAGCCGTCTTGGCGACGCACGCCCTTGGCGGTGCGAACGACAACGGCCGAATAGACCTCGCCTTTCTTCACGCGCCCGCGCGGCGCGGCTTCCTTGATCGACACCTTGATGACGTCACCGATCGCGGCGTACCGGCGCTTCGAGCCGCCGAGCACCTTGATGCACATGACGGACTTCGCGCCCGTGTTGTCGGCGACGTCGAGCCGCGACTGCATTTGAATCATGTTGTCCTTCTTCCCAACTTGGCCGCCGCATGGACGTTGTCCGTTTGGCGATCAGTCTTGGGCCCCGCTCGGGGGTTTGAATTCGGGCGCTTCGCCTGCCACTTGTGCCGGACCCGACACAAGTAAACCAGCGAAGCCGAAGATTATCGCTCGATCGGCGATTTCCTGTCAAACGACCGACTCTCGGCCTTTCAGCGTCTGCGCCTGGCCGACGAGCGTCTTGGCGTCGCTCACCTCGAACTTGCCCGGCGCCTCGATGTTGAGCGTTTGGACGACCCCGTCCTTGACGAGCATCGAATAGCGCTGCGAGCGCACGCCCATGCCGCGCGCGGTCAGGTCGAAGGAGAGGCCGGTCGCCTTGGCGAAGTGGGCACTGCCGTCGGCCATCATCCGAACCTTGCCCGCCGACTTCTGGTCGCGCGCCCAGGCGCCCATGACGAACGGGTCGTTGACCGACACGCACCAGGTCTCGTCGACGCCGGCGGCCTTCAGGGATCCGGCCTCTTCGAGATAGCCAGGAACGTGCTTGGCGGAGCAGGTCGGCGTGAACGCGCCGGGCAGGCCGAAGATCGCGATCATCTTACCGGCGCTCGTCTTCTCGACGTCGAACGTGTTCGGGCCGATCGAGCAGCCATTGCCCTCGACTTCGACGAATTCCTGGAGGCTGCCCGCGGGCAGCCTGTCACCGACTTTGATCATGTTCGCCTTTGGAGGAAACGGCGCCGAGCGCCGGATCAGACCGTGATGCCCTTTTGCACGAGGCGCGTCACGACCCACGACTTGGTCTTCGAGATCGGCCGGCTCTCGGCGATCTCGACGACGTCGCCCATCTTGTATTCGCCCTTCTCGTCGTGCGCGTGGTACTTGCTCGACTTGGCGACGATCTTGCCGTAGAGCTCGTGCTTGGTGCGGCGCTCGATCAGCACGGTGATGGTCTTCGAGCGCTTGTCGCTCACGACCTTGCCGATCAGGGTGCGCGTGTTCTTGGCGCGTGGCGCGGCCGGAGCGGCGGCGGCCGCCGGTTCGGCGCTCGTGTTCACGTCGGCGTTCATTTCCTGGCTCCAGTCTTCTTGGCCGCGGGCTTCTTGCCGGCGGCAGCCTGCTTCTGCTCGGCCTGGATGGTCTTCGCGCGGGCGATGTCGCGGCGCGTGTCGCCGAGCTGCGAGTGGTTGGTGAGTTGCTGCGTCGCTTTCTGCATGCGCAGGCCGAAATGGGCTTTGAGCAGTTCGCTCACTTCCTTCTCGAGGCCGGCAGCGTCCTTGGCGCGGAGGTCAGACGTCTTCATGGATGTTTCCTGATCCGATCACGCGCCGACTTGGCGCATCACGAACGTGGTCTTGAGCGGCAGCTTCGCCGAAGCGAGCAGGAACGCTTCGCGCGCCAGCTCTTCCGGCACGCCGTTGATCTCGTAGAGCACCTTGCCGGGCTGGATCTCGGCGACGTAGTACTCGGGGTTGCCCTTGCCGTTGCCCATGCGGACCTCGGCCGGCTTCTGCGAAATGGGCTTGTCCGGAAAGATCCGGATCCAGATCCGGCCGCCGCGCTTCACATGACGCGAGATAGCGCGGCGAGCCGCTTCGATCTGGCGCGCCGTCAGACGGCCGCGCTCGATCGCCTTCAGTCCGAAGTCGCCGAACGACACGTTCGCGCCGCGAGTGGCGACGCCGGTGTTGCGGCCCTTTTGTTCCTTGCGGTATTTTCTGCGTGCGGGTTGCAGCATTCTTATTCTCCTTTGCCGTCGCTCTTGTCCTTGCCGTCGGCGGCAGGAGCGGGCGTGGCGGCCTTGCGGACGCGCTTGACGGCCGGACCCTTCGGTGCATCGTTGCCGGCACCCGGCACCTTCACGTCGGGCATGGCCGCGATCGCGCCGGGATCGAGCGCCTTGTCGGTGCGCTCGGTGCCGGCGGCCGCGCGCAGCGGACGCTCGCCGACTGCGCCGGGGCCACCGGTGCGCGGACGGCCGCCCGGCGCGGCCGGGCCACCCGGACGGGGACCGCGGCGATTGCGGCGGTCGTCTTCGGCGCCTGCCGGCGTGTTGATGTTCGGCGCTTCGCCGTTGGCGAGGCGGTCGCCGCGATAGACCCAGCACTTCACGCCGATGACGCCGTAGGTCGTCTTCGCTTCCGAAAAGCCGTAGTCGATGTCGGCCTTCAGCGTGTGGAGCGGCACGCGGCCTTCGCGGTACCACTCGCAACGCGCGATCTCGATGCCGTTCAGGCGCCCCGACGACATCAGCTTGATGCCCTGCGCGCCGAGGCGCATGGCGTTCTGCATCGCGCGCTTCATGGCGCGGCGGAACATGATCCGCTTTTCGAGCTGCTGCGTGATCGAGTCGGCGATCAGCTGGGCATCGATCTCGGGCTTGCGAACCTCTTCGATATTGACCGCGACCGGGACGCCCAGGCGGCGCGTGAGCTCGGCCTTCAGGTTCTCGATGTCCTCGCCCTTCTTGCCGATCACGACACCGGGCCGTGCCGAGAAGATGGTGATGCGTGCGTTCTTCGCCGGACGCTCGATCAGGATGCGCGACACCGCGGCATTCTTCAGGCGTGTCTTCAGGTACTCACGGACCTTGAGGTCCTCGGCGAGCATCGTCGCGAAGTTCTTGTTCGAGGCGTACCAGCGCGACGACCAGTTGCGCGTGACCGGGAGGCGAAAGCCCGTCGGGTGAATCTTCTGTCCCATGGTGTCCTTTTGCGCCTCAGTTGCCGACGGTGATGTAGATGTGCGCCGTGGGCTTGCTGATGCGGTTGCCGCGTCCCTTGGCCCGCGCCGAGAAGCGCTTGAGCGTCGCGCCCTGCTCGACGTAGATCTGCGTGATCGTCAGCTCGTCGATGTCGGCGCCGTCGTTGTGCTCGGCATTGGCGATCGCCGATTCAAGCGCCTTCTTGATGATCCCGGCGGCCTTCTTCTGCGTGAAGTTGAGGATGTTGATCGCCTGGTCGACCTTCTTGCCGCGGACGAGGTCGGCGACGAGCCGGCCCTTGTCGGCGGACAGGCGAACCCCGCGAACGATCGATCTGGTTTCCATCGTGGCCATCCTTACTTCTTCGCTGCCTTCTTGTCGGCCGGGTGGCCCTTGAAGGTGCGGGTGAGCGCGAACTCGCCGAGCTTGTGACCGACCATCTGGTCGGTGACGTAGACCGGCACGTGCTGCTTGCCGTTGTGCACCGCGATCGTGATGCCGATGAAGTCGGGCAGGATCGTCGAGCGGCGCGACCAGGTCTTGATCGGCTTCTTGTCCTTCATCGCCACCGCCTTCTCGACCTTGGCGGCGAGATGATGGTCGATGAACGGACCCTTCTTGAGTGAACGCGTCATGCTCGTTCCTTACTTCTTGCGACGCGCGACGATCATCGTCTGCGTGCGCTTGTTGTTGCGCGTCCGGTAGCCCTTGGTGAGCGTGTTCCACGGTGAGACCGGGGCCTGGCCTTCGCCGGTGCGTCCTTCGCCGCCGCCGTGCGGGTGGTCGACCGGGTTCATCGCCACACCGCGCACCGTCGGGCGGATGCCCTTCCAGCGCTTGGCGCCGGCCTTGCCGTACTGACGCAGGCTGTGCTCTTCGTTCGAGACCTCGCCGATCGTGGCGCGGCAATCGATGTGGATCTTGCGGACCTCGCCCGAGCGAAGCCGCAGTTGCGCGTATGTGCCTTCGCGCGCCAGCAGCGTCACCGCGGCCCCGGCCGAGCGCGCGATCTGCGCCCCCTTACCGGGCAGCATCTCGACGCAATGGATGATCGAGCCCACCGGGATGTTGCGGATCGGCAGCGTGTTGCCAGCCTTGATCGGCGCCTCGGCGCCCGACAGGATCGTCGAGCCGACCTCGAGACCACGCGGCGCGATCACGTAGCGACGCTCGCCGTCGGCGTACACGACTAGCGCGATGTGGGCGCTGCGGTTCGGGTCGTACTCGATGCGCTCGACCTTCGCCGGAATCGCGTCCTTGTTGCGCACGAAGTCGACGACCCGGTAGTGGTGCTTGTGACCACCGCCCTTGTGCCGGATCGTGATGTGGCCGTTGTTGTTGCGACCGGCGTTCTGCATCTGCGGCTCGAGCAGCGATGCTTCGGGCCGGCCCTTGTACAGGTGCGGATGCGTGACCTTGACGACCGCGCGGCGACCCGGCGACGTCGGCTTGACCTTGATGACGGGCATTACGCGCCCTCCCCGGAGAAGTTCAGCTCCTGGCCTTCAGCCAGGCAGACGTAGGCCTTCTTGACGTGATCGCGCCGGCCCGTGCCCTTGCCGAAGCGCTTGGTCTTGCCCTTGTGCTGGACGGTCTGCACGGAGTCGACCGTGACCTTGAACATCAGCTCGACCGCGGCCTTGATTTCCGGCTTCGTGGCATCGCGCATGACCTTGAAGAGCACCTGGTTGTGCTTTTCCGCGG
>JAYVVB010000337.1:0-8226 GCA_043787455.1 Rhizobacter sp. | reverse complement strand
AGCACGTCGGCGGCGACGCCGTCGGCGATGCGCCGGCCGAAGTTGAGCACGGTGATGCGGTCGGCGACTTCGGTCACCAGCGTCATGTCGTGGTCGATGATCAGGATCGTGAGGCCGGTCGCGGCGATGCGCTTCAGGAGGTCGCGCAGGCCGAGCTTCTCGCTCGAGTTGAGGCCGGCGGCGGGCTCGTCGAGGAGCAGCAGCGTCGGGTTGCCGGCAAGCGCGCGGGCGATCTCGATCAGCCGCTGGTGACCGTAGGAAAAGCCGGTGACCATCTCCTGCGCCCGCGACTCGAGGCCGACGAAGGCGAGCGCCGAGCGCGCCCGCTCGACCAGCGCGTCATGGCCGGTGCCGACGTCGTTGCCCGCATGCTCGGCGCCGATGACGACGTTCTCGAGGGCCGTCATCGACCGGAACAGGCGGATGTTCTGGAAGGTGCGGCCCATACCGGCGGCGGTGCGCGCGTGCGGCGGCAGCGCGGTGACGTCGCGGCCGGCGAGGACGACGCGGCCCGAGGTCGCGACGTAGAGGCCGGAGAGGACGTTGAGCGTCGTCGTCTTGCCCGAGCCGTTCGGGCCAATGAGGGCGTGGACCGCGCCGCGCTGCACCGAGAACGAGATGTCGTCGACCGCCTTGAGCCCGCCGAAGTGCTTGCTGAGCGACTGAACTTCGAGCGCCATCGGCGCTTCGCTCGCGGCCGGCGCGAGCGTGAGACTCGTTGCAACGCTGGCGAACGGCGGCGGCGCGAACCATCGCCGCACCCGGTGCTGCCAGAAGCCCCAGATGCCGTCAGGCATGTAGCGGATGATGAGGATGATCGACAGGCCATAGATCGCGAGGTACAGGCCCGGCACGCTCTTCAGGAAGCGCAGGCTCTCGGGCAGGACGATCAGGAGCGCCGTGCCGATCAGCGCGCCCACCGGCGAGGCGACGCCGCCGAGCAGCGTCATGGTGATGAAGACGATCGACTCGGCGAAGCTGAACTGGTCGGGGCTGACGTAGGCGAAGCCGCCGGCGAAGAGGCCGCCGCCGATGCCGCCGAGCAGGGCCGAGAGCGCGAAGGCGGCGACCTTCGTGCGATAGACGTTGATGCCGGCGACACCCGCGGCGAGCTCGTTGTCGCGCACCGCGCGCATCGAGCGGCCGAGCGACGTCTGCGGCAGTCGCCAGACGAGGTAGCCGACGAGCGCCATCGCGAACACGCACAGGGCCAGGAACGAATGCGACGACTCGAATCCCGGGGGCCGCTTGATGTTGCCGACCCCGTCGGGGCCGTGCGTCACCGGGATCCAGTTGACCATGATGAGCGTCACGATCTGCTGGAAGCTGATCGTCACCATCGCCAGGTAGTGGCCGCCGAGCTTGAGCGTCGTCATGCCGAGAAAGGCGCCCATGACGATCGCGATGACGAGGCCGATCGAGAGTGCGATCCAGAAGTTCAGGTGCAGGTCGGTCGTGCCGATGCCGACGGCGTAGGCCCCGAAGCCGAAGAACGCGGCCTGCGCGAGGTTGATCTGGCCGCACAGGCCGAGCACGACAGTGAGGCCGAACACGGCGATCGCGTAGCTCGCCGTCTGGACCAGGATGTGGATCGTGTAGTCCTGCATCGGCAGGAGCGCGACGGTGGCGACGGCCGCGGCCGCGAGCGCGGCGTAGGCGATCGTGCCGAAGGTGCGTCTCGCGTTGGGCGCGGAGGTCGCCAAGATCAGGCCTTCTCCGCCACACGCTCGCCGAAGATCCCCTGCGGCCGGAAGATCAGGAACGCGACGAGGACGAGGAAGGCGAAGCCGTCCTTGTACGGCACCGAGACGTAGGCAGCGCCGAAGGTTTCGATCACGCCGAGCGCCAGGCCGCCGATGATTGCACCCTTGACGTCGCCGAAGCCGCCGATGATGGTCGCGGCGAAGGCCTTGAGCGCGATCGTCGAGCCCATCTGGATCGAGACGAAGAGGATCGGCGCGACCAGGATGCCCGCGACTCCGGCGAGCAGCGCCGAGTAGACGAAGGTGAGCATGATCATGGTCGCCACCGGAATGCCGAGCAGCGACGCCATCTCCTTGTCCTGCGACGTCGCCTGCAGCTTCTTGCCGAGCATCGTCTTCTCGAAGAACCAGAAGTTGAAGGCGACGAGGACGAGCGTCAGGGCCAGGATCAGGATGTATTGCGTGTCGAGGTACACCGGCCCGATCTGCAGGCCCTGGGTCTCGAACCACGGCGCGAGCACCTGCGGCTGCGGCCCGTAGAGCGCGAGCACGGTGTTGGAGAGGAAGATCGACGCGCCGATCGTGGCGATGATCACCGGCAGAAAGGTGCGGTGGCGCAGCGGGTAGTAGACGCCGAGGTTGAAGACGACCCCGAGCAACGCCATGCCGACGAGCGCCGCGACGAAGGCCCAGCCGTAGGGCCAGTGCAGGTCGACCGCGAACACGACCATGAGATACGCGCCGACCATCGCGAACTCGCCCTGCGCGAAGTTGACGACGTTCGTGGCGCGAAAGATCAGCACGAAGCCGAGCGCCACGAGCGCGTAGACCGCGCCGATGCCCAGGCCGGTGAAGAAGAGCTGGAGCGCGAGGTCCATCGGAGTCTTTCACCCTTTCCCGCAGGGCGGCAGAGGGCTGGGATGAGGGTGGGATGCGCGCACGGCCCTCACCCCCGACCCTCTCCCGCCAGCGGGAGAGGGAGTCACAGTTCAGCTGCTCGGGTCGATGTGCTTGTCGAAGACGATCGTGCCCTTCTCGTTGCGCACGATGTTGTAGCCATGCAGGCCGTCGCCGTTGGCGTCGAAGTTGTACTCGCCCTCGGCGCCCTGGTGCTTCCGGATCGACAGGATCGCGTCGCGGATCGCGTTCGGGTCGGTCTTGCCGGCCTTCTTGATCGCCATGCACAGGATCGTGATCGCGTCGTAGGTCCACGACGACTGGTTGTCGGGTGCGACCTTGGCGGCGTCCCGGTAGAGCTTGCCGAAGGCTTTCGAGGCCTCGCTCGACTCCTCGGCGTAGTCGGCGACGCCGAACGTACCGTACAGCGCCGGGCCGGCGAGCTTGGTCGCAGTGACGTTGACGATCGAGGGCGAGCCGACGTAGGGGATCGTGACGCCGAGCTGGCGCAGCTGGCGCGCGAACACGCCGAGGTCGTTCTCGAAGGTGAAGTAGGAGCCGAGGATATCGGCGCCCGACTGCTTGATCGCGAGCACGACCGGCGTGAAGTCCTGGCTCTGGTTGGCGTAGCCCTGATCGAGGGCGACGGTCGCACCGTCGAGTTTGGCGAGAGCGTTCGTCAGCGCCTTGCCACCGGCGGTGCCGAAGGCGTCGGTCGAGTGGACGATGGCCCACTTCTTCTTGCCGATCGTCTTCACGCCGTACTCGGCGATGACGCTGCCCGAGTACGAGTCGTTCGGGCGGAAGCGGAACAGCCACGGGTTGCCCATGTGGGTCAGCGCCGGGTCGGTGCCACCGATCATCACGGGCTTGCCGATCTTCAGCACGTCGGGCGCCATCGCGTGCACCTGGGTCGAGCGGATCGAGCCGAGGAAGGCGACGATTTCGGTCTGCGACGCGAGCTTCGAGAACGCGAGAACGATGCCGGGGTTGGTGGTCTGGTCGTCCTCGACGATCAGCTCGACTTGCTTGCCGAGCACGCCGCCCGCCTTGTTGACCGTGTCGAGGGCGAGCTTGGCGCCGATCTGCGCGTACTTGCCCGCTTCCGCAGCGGGTCCGGTGACCGGCACGCACATGCCGATCTTCATCGTCGCGCTCTGCGCGTAGACGGAGCCGATCAGCGACGGCAGCGCGACGCTCGCGGAAAGGCCGGCGGAAAAGGTGCGACGCGAAAGGGTCATGTCCAACTCCAGCAGATTCGATCGAAAAGCGAGGCGAGTGTAGGTGCGTCGACGCGCCACGGGAGCGCGTCGTGATCAGGGTTTGCCCGTCGACACCGAATCGGTGCGCGGCACCCTGGCATGCCTGCGCGCACGCTCATTCGTGGCCGCTCACCGGATGCGGCACATACGGCGCCTCGAGCTCGGCGATGTCTTTCTTCGTGAGCACGAGCGAGAGCGCGGCGACGGCATCGTCGAGCTGCTCGAGACGCGTTGCGCCGACGATAGGCGCCGCGACTTCGCTCTTGGCCAGCACCCAGGCGAGCGCGACCTGGGCGCGCGGCCGACCGAGCCGGGTGGCGACGGCGGCAAGCGCCTCGGTGACCTTGCGATCGGCGTCGGCGGTCTTCGCGTAAAGCGTGCGGCCGAAAGCATCGGTCTCCGAGCGTGCACTCGTCGCGTCCCAGTCGCGCGTGAGCCGGCCGCGCGCCAGCGGGCTCCACGGAATCACGCCGATGCCCTCGGCCTTGCAGAGCGGAAGCATCTCGCGCTCTTCTTCCCGGTAGAGCAGATTGAGGTAGTTCTGCATCGTCTGAAAGCGCGCCCAGCCCTTCGTGTCGGACAGGTGCAGCGCCTTCGCGAATTGCCACGCGAACATCGACGAGGCGCCGATGTACAGCGCCTTGCCGGCGCGGACGACGTCGTTCAGCGCCTCGAGCGTCTCCTCGATCGGCACCGAATAGTCCCAGCGATGGATCTGGTACAGGTCGACGTAGTCGGTGCCGAGGCGCTTCAGGCTCGCGTCGATCTCCGTGAAGATCGCCTTCCTCGACAGGCCCGCGCCGTTCGGCCCCTTGTGCATCCGGCCGTTGACCTTGGTGGCGAGCACGATCTCATCGCGGCGCGCGTATTCGACCAGGGCGCGGCCGACGATCTCCTCGCTCGAACCGGCGGAATAGACGTTGGCGGTGTCGAAGAAGTTGATGCCGAGGTCGAGCGCCTTCTTGATGAAGGGCAGGCTCGCGGCCTCGCCGAGGGTCCAGGTGTGCGGGCCGCGATCGGACTCGCCGTAACTCATGCAGCCGAGGCAGATGCGCGAGACGTCGAGGCCGGTGCGGCCGAGCTTGATGTACTGCATGGCTTCCTTCGTGGCGCTCAGGCGGGCAGGTTCAAGAGCCGTCGCGCGTTGTCGTCGAGGGTCGCGACGCGGTCGGCGGCGCTCAGGCTCGGCGTGTTCAGGACATGGTCGACCGGATGATCCTCCCACGAAATCGGGCGCGGCCGATGAAGTCGCGCAGCGCTTCGGCGCGCAGCGACCGGGTCGACGTGTCGCTCACCTCACCGGCCCATCGAGACCGTCGTCCACGGCGACGCGCCACCGTAGCGCGTCACCGCGGCCTCGTCGAAGCCGAACCCGAGACCGGGCGTCTGGTGCAGCAGCACGAAGCCGTCCTTGTGCTCGAGCTGGCGGTCGATCAGGCGCCTGAAGTTCAGCACCTGGTCGTCGGTGAAGAACTCGACGTAGCGCGCGTTCGGCGTCGCGGCGACGAGCGGCGCGTGCAGGTCGTGGAACCAGTGCGGGCTCACGGTGACGCCGCAGCTGTCGGCATGGGCGGCGATGCGGCGCCATTCCGAGATGCCGCCACAGACCGCCGCGTCGGCCTGCAGGATCTCGGCGCCGCCAGCCGCGATCAGCTCGCGGAAGCGCCAGCGCCCGGTCTCGATCTCGCCCGTCGCGATGGTCATCGACGTGAGCCGGGCGAGGCGCGCGTGCAGGTCGATCGCGTCGGGCAGGAACGGCTCCTCTAGCCAGTATGGGTCGTAGGCCTCGAAGCGGCGCGTGTACTCGAGAGCCGTCGGCAGGTCGGCCCAGCCGTTGTTGACGTCGAGCATCAAGACCACCTCGGGCCCGATCGCGGCGCGCGCCGCAGCCACGCGCTTCTCTTCTTCGGCCGGCGAGAGACGCCCGGTCTTCATCTTCACCGCCCTGAAGCCGAGCTCGACGTAGCCCGCCATCTCGCGGCCGAGATCGGCCGGCGTCTTGCCGTCGACGTAGTAGCCGCCGCTCGCGTACGCCACGACCTTCTCGCGGTTCATGCAGCCGAGGTAGTCGTGCAGCGGCAGTTGGGCGCTGCGCGCGTTCAGGTCCCAGATCGCCGTGTCGAGGATCGAGATGGCGCGCATCACGCTGCCGGCGCGGCCCTGCAGCAATGACTCGCGGTACATCTCGCTCCACAGGCCTTCGCTGCGAAGGCTCTCCTGGCCCAGTAGAACCGGCGCGAGCAGCTGCTCGACGGCGACCTTGGCGATCGCGCCCGCGCCGCTGCCGACGTAGCAGAAGCCGATGCCCTCGACGCCCTCTGCGCTTCGGATCTTGACGAGGCAGAAATGGCGCTCGCTGACGGTGCGGGTGGAGAACGACGTCGGCCGGTCCAGAGGCACGCGGGCAACGGCGACGCTGACGGATTCGATCTTCGGCACGGCGGCTACCTGCGGATTGACAATCGACCTGAATATACGGACATCAAGAAGTCGCTGGACATCACTGTCGAGTGAAAAAAAACGCTTCGAATCTATGGACAAAGGCGATCGACAGGTCGTGATCGTCGGTGCCGGCCTCATGGGCATCGGCATCGCCGCCGGATTCGTCGCCCATGGCGTCGACACTGTCCGGCTCTCCCGTCGGGGGACGCCGACGGCGCGGTGCGCCGGCGCACTCCCGAGGAGGCGGCGAGCCTGGGCACCGGCCAAGCGCACGGCGCCGTCGCGACCGCGAAGATCGACACGTTCTCCGACTGAAGCCGGGTCGCGCTCGTGATCGAATCGGTGACCGAAGACCTCGCCGTCAAGCGCGCGCTCTTCGCCGTGCTCGACGAGCGCGGGCCCGGCGACGTGCCGATCGGCAGCAACAGCTCGAGCCATTCGATCTAGCGCATCGCCGAGTGCCTGGCGACGCGCGCACGCATGCTCGGCACCCACCACTTCATGCCGGCGCATCCCGTGCCGCTCGTCGAGGTCGTCCTCGGCGCCGATTCCGATCCGGTCCTCGGTCGAGCCTTCTTCGACCACTTCGCCGCGATCGGCAGGAAGCCGGTGCTCGTCAAGCGCGACATCGCCGTCCGCTACAGCTTCGGCTTTCGCTACGCCACGATCGCGCCGGTGATGCAGAAGGAGATCTCCGGCTGGGACTCGACAGCCGAGGCCTCGCGCAGGCGAGCCGCACCATCCACCCCGAGAACCGCTGCGTCTACGAGATGACGTTCCAGCGCGCGGCCGCGAGCCGCTATCGCTGACCCTCAGCGCGCGGCGTCGCCGGAGATGAAGAACGGCGCCCAGAAGTACGGGTGCCGGTAGAGCGCGCCGTACTTGCCGGCGATCATCTCGCGCTGCGTCTTCGCCAGCGCGTCGGCCTTCGACATGGCGGCGTCGGCGCCAAGGTTCTTGAACAGGCCGACCGTCAGCTCCTTGGCCGATTCCGATTCCACCGCCCACTGTGTCGCCAGCACGGTGCGCGTGCCGGCGGCGAAGAAGCCGCGCGCGAGCGACGACATCGAGTCGCCCGCGGTGCCGCTCGCCAGACCGGTGTTGCACGCCGACAGGATCACCCAGTCGGCATTGAGGCGAAGGCCGACGATGTCGTCGATCGTCAGCACCGAGTCGGGCGTGCCCTGCCCTTCGTACGACAAGGCGAGGCCCGCGCGCAGCATGCCGGGCAGCTCGCCGGGAAGCAGGCCGTGGGTCGCGAACTCGACGACGCGCACGTCGGAGAGATCTTCCTTCAGCACCCGGCTGCGCGACGCCGCGTTGCCGCGGATCACGCTGTCGTCTCCGGCATCGAGCGAGACACCGATCGCGCGCGCCTCGTCGAACGTCTCGGGCAGGCGGTTGAGCTTCCTGTACTCCGCGCCCTGCACCGCGGTGTTCTTCGCCAGCGCCGAGGCGCGCACGCCGCGCGTCGCGCCTGCGGTCGCCGGCGCGACGTCGCGGCCGTCGAAGCTCGGGTCGGCGAAGGCGACGAACGGACGCTTCGCACGCTGCCCGCTGTGCGTTCGCGCCAGTACCAGTGACGACGCGCTCGGCATCTGCACCGACGAGACCTGGCTCACCCACCATGACGCTTCCGCGAGCGTTCGCGCCGGCTGGGTGACGAGCACCGACCACGGCAGGCTGGCGAGCGGGCCGCCGGCGGAGATGTAGACCGTCGTCGCGCCTTGCAACTGGTCCTTGATCGGTGCCAGCCAGGCGGCGTAGAGCTCGCGACTCGAGGCAAAGTCGAAGCCGCCGAGATCGCCTTCGCGCTGGGGCGGCGTCGACGCGTCGAACGGCGCGCGCAAGGTCGCGATCAGGCTCTTCGTCCTGGCGCGAGTGATGTCGAGCCGCGTCGCGGTGAGCTTGCCGCCAGGCGC
>JAYVVB010000336.1:0-6270 GCA_043787455.1 Rhizobacter sp. | reverse complement strand
CAATGCCGGCGCGACCAGGCCTTGGCCATCGAGCCAAGCCGCGAACGTGACGTGGTCGAGCGCGGCGAGAGCATCGCTCCAGCGCGATCGCGCCGTCGGGATTGCGAATGCGCCGCCTTCGCTCGCCGAGGCAAGCGCCGCGGCGAACTGGCGATAGTGCGCGAGCGTCGTCGCGCGTTGCTCCTCCGGGAGCGCCTCGATCGGCGGCAGCAGCCCCTCGCGCCAGCCACCGGCGATGAAGAGGCGCTCCTGCGGGCTGTGGCAAAGCATGCGCTCGTCGTAGACGGCTCGGCCGTTGGCGGTCTTGCGAACGCCGAGCTCCTCGAGCAAATCGACGACCTCGACCGCGACCTCGCCCGGCACCGGCAGATAGTGCGCTCCGAGCGGGCAGCGCATCCCCGCCATCGCGTGGCCGCGGCTGTTGCCGCCGGCCTGGTCCTCCAGCTCGAGGACGTGGCAGTCGTCGAGACCGGCGCCATGCATGGCGCGCGCGGCGCCGAGGCCGGCGATGCCGGCACCGACGACGAGCGCGCCAACGCGGCGTGTCGTCGACACCTCCGGCAACGCGCCCGACTTCGTCCTGCTCGTGGCGTCGCGCATCAGATGGCCGCGGTCGCTCGACAGGCCGAGCCAGCCGCCGTCATAAGACGCTTTGTCACGAAGCGAACACGCGCCGAGCGGCGCGAGCGCGGCGAGCGACGCCCCCAGGACGCTGCGTCGCGACGGCCCGCGCGACGCGACGCTCATCGCTGCACCTTGCCCCACTCGTCCTCGAAGGTCTGGACCAGCACCTGGTTCGAGAGGCGGTTGACCTCGGTCGGCACGCGCGCCATGTCGGGCGGGAAGTCGAACAGGGCGGGCAGACCGGCGACCACGAGGAAGCGCAGGTTCGCGGGCAGCGCCGGCGGCAGCCGGAACGGCCGCCGGCTGGCGACGATGAAGCCCCATTCGCCGAAGCTCGGCACGTGGGCGTGATACGGCGTCGTCGTCAGGCCCGCGGCCTCGATCGTCGTCACGACGGTCCAGAAGCTCTTCCTCGCGATCAGGGGCGACGTCGTTTGCACGACGGCATAGCCGCTTGCCGAGAGATGGCGCTCGACGAGCTCGTAGAAGGTGCGCGTGTAGAGCTTGCCGATCGAGAAGTTGGTCGGGTCGGGGAAGTCGACGACGATGGCGTCGAACATCGCATCGTGCTGCTCCAGCCAGGCGAAGGCATCGGCATTGACGATCTCGACCTTGGACGAATGGAGCGAGTCGCCATTCAGACCACGCAAGAGCGGCATGGTCGAGAACAGCGTCGTCATGTGCGGATCGAGCTCGACCAGCGTCACGCGCTCGACGCTCGGGTACTTGAGGATCTCGCGCACCGCCATGCCGTCGCCGCCGCCGAGCACCAGCACGCGGCGCGGCGCGCCCTGCGCCGAGAGCGCCGGATGGACGAGCGCCTCGTGATAGCGGTACTCGTCGCGCGAGTGGAACTGCAGGTTGCCGTTGAGGAAGAGGCGCACGCCGGCACGACTGGCGGTGACGACGACGCGCTGGTAGGCGCTCGTCTCGCTGTAGATCACGTGATCGGCGTAGAAGCGGTCCTCGGCCCAGGTCGTGACGCGGTCGGCGAAGACGAAGGCAGCGGCGAGCGCGGCGATCGTGAGCGCGCACGCGAGCGCCTGCGCCGCGAGGCCGCGCACTTCGCCGCGAAAGAGCCAGAGTGCCCAGACCGCGACGCCGGCGTTCATCAGGCCAAAGAACGCGCCGGTGCGGATCAGCCCGAGCTGCGGCACGAGCAGGAGCGGAAAGGCGATCGAGACCGCGAGCGCGCCGAGGTAGTCGAAGGTCAGCACCTGCGAGACCAGCGTCTTCAGGCCGCCGCGACCGCTGCCGGGCCCTGCATGGCGCTTGAGGATGCGCATGACGAGCGGGATCTCGAGGCCGACCAGGATGCCGACGGCGAGCACGAGCGCGTAGAGCGCGAAGCGGAAGGCCGGCGTCGTCTGCGACTGCAGCACGAACAGGATCGCCGGCATCAGCCCGCCGATCAGGCCGACGAGGAGCTCGATGCGCAGGAACTGCGCCACCAGCTGGCGCTCGAGATAGCGCGACAGCCACGAGCCGACGCCCATCGCGAACAGATAGGTGCCGATGACCGTCGAGAACTGGAGGATCGAGTCGCCGAGCAGGTAGCTCGCGAGCGTGCCGGCGGCGAGCTCGTAGACGAGCCCGCACGCGGCGACGACGAAGACCGAGGCGAGGAGCGCTACCTCGGCCGCGCGGACGGGTGCCGGCGTCGACCTCGCGCTGTCGAGGGCCGCGCTCATTGCCCTTGTCAGCCGATCAACGGATTGCGCACATGGATCGCCGGAAAGCGCTCGAAATCACGATCGGCGGACCACAGCTCACGAACGCCATGCTCGAGACAAAGCGCAGCGATGCGAGCGTCGTGAATCCTCGCGCCCGCGATGTCAGAGGCGCCGCACAACGTACTCAGCGTCGCCCAATGTTCCGCCGTCTCGGCGAGCAGCTGCAGGGTCGGTGAAGCCAGCCACGCTTCGATGGTCTGGATCGCGACACGGGGCGCGCTCGGCGGTGAAAAAATTCGGGTGTTCGTGACGACGGCGGAAAATTCGTGCAGGCACGGCCAGGGTATTGCCCAAGCGGCACGTCCTTCGGCAAGCGACCGCAGGCACTCAGCCGCTCGGGCATGAAACTGCGACTCGGCGCGATGGGCGTAGACGAGCAGGTTCGTGTCGAGCGCAATCACCCGCCGCGATCTCCGTAACTCATCTGAATGATTTCGCTCATGGAGAGATGCGCCACCTCCGGCTGGAGCCCGGAGCCTGCGACCGTGACCTCACGCAGCTTGAACGGCTTGATGGTCGTCGCTCTGGCCGCCAATTCCCGAGTCAAGCCGCTTTCGATCAGCGTTGGCAGGGTCTCGCCGTCGCGCGCAGCAACGCGTCGCGCTCGCGCGAACAGGGGATCGGCGATTTCGACAGTGGTTTTCATGACGCTCGCCCTTCAATATGGGTGCCCATATCGAAGGGCGAGTCATCTGAATCGCGGTCATCCATGCACCGCCGCCGCGACGATCAGGCCGACCGCGATGCACATCGCGCCGAGAACGATCGCGAGCGCCACATTCTTCTTCTCGACGATCTCGGTCCACAGGTGATACGGCGTCAGCTTGTCGACGACGACGAAGAAGATGCCGAGGACGACGATGCCGATCACCGCATACATGATCGAGCCGAAGATGATTTCGGGCCGCAGCCACTCGTAGGTCATTGCCAATCTCCTGTCAAAAGACATCCTGTCGAAAGAAAGTCGTGCTCGATGAACACGTTCCGCGCCGGGCCTATTTGTGCCCGCCGCCGGTCGAAAATCCGCCGAAGGAGCCGCCGCCGCTTCTGTAGCCGCCGCCGCTCCTCCGGTTGTTCAGGCAATTCTGGTACTCCTGCGACGCATCGCCGAAGGTGTTGCGAGTCTGGCTGCAATCGCCCGGGCCGCCACCACTGCTGCAGCGAAAAAGCAGCAGCACGAGCAGGACGATGAAGATCCAGAAAAAGATCTTGCCGATGAGCGAGCCCTTGAAGGTCGTCGGCAGGGCGTCGCGCTGCAGCGCCGCACGCTTGTCGGGCGCGAGCCGGAAAGCGTTCAGCACCTGCTCGGCGCTGAGCGTCTCGCCCGCCGACCAGACGATCTCTCGCGTGCCCTCGCCCTGCGTCTGCTCGCGGTTCAGGCGCTTTGTCGACGCCGCGCCCGTGCCGACGTAGTCGCTGTTGGCGGTGCGCTCGTCGCGCGCCAGGCGCCAGTAGAACTCGCCGAGCACGTAGGTCACCTTGCCGACGTAGTCGTAGAGCTTGCGGTAGAGGACGTCCTGATACTTCACGCTGTCGCCGAAGGACTGCGGCGCGCCGGTGATCGGCGCGGCCCAGCTCCAGCCGTCCTCGGCATCGACCAGGAAGGCGAAGCCCTCGGTGCGGTGATACAGCAGGTACTCGCGCCAGAAGGTCTGCTCGTCGTCGGCGCTTTCGGGCACCTCGCAGCGCTCGACATAGCCGACGACCTGCCACGGCAGCGCCTTCGCGCCGCCGAGGGCGAGCGTGCCGACGGTGCCGAGCGGGATCTGCGGCTCCGTCCCGTTGTCCTGCGCGTAGTGGGCGAGGTCGCCGCCGACGTTGCCCTGCTGCTGCGAGGTGAGGTCGATCACCGACTTGCACTGGCGGCAGACGATCGACTGCGTCGTCGAGAGCTTCACCTCGAGCGCCGCGCCGCAGTTCGGGCATTGCAGCGTCCGGCCGGCGAGTGTCTTCTCGCTCGCCTCGCGCAGTCCCGTGAGCTCGAGCTCGGAGAGCGCGACCGATCGGCCGACCGACCACATCGGCCGGGCAGGATCGGTGTAGTCGATCGTGCCGACCTCGCCGCGGCCAGAGCGCACGTCGGCGACGACGAAGCCGTGCTCCAGGTTCGGTCGCCGCGGCAGCTCGCCTTCGGCGGCGACGAGCTTGGCGGCGACCACCGACGCCACCGACCAGCTCTGCGCGTTGACGGTGAGCGGCGCGCCGACCTGGAGCTCCTCGGCGGCGGGCAGCGGCGTCGTCAGCGGCGCATCGAAGGCGATGACATAGCGGCCGTTGTCTTCCGAGAGCCAGCCCGACTTCAACAGCTCGGGGCCGCTCGCGAAGAGCGCGTGCCACTCGTTCCACGTGCCGTCGGCATAGCGGTACTGGAGCCGGCCGACGAGGGTGAAGGCCGCGCCCTGGTACTTGCCCGAAGCGCCGAGCTGCAGCGGCGTGTGGTCGTCGAAGATCTCGGCGCTCTCGCCGATCTTGCGCAGCTGGTCGCCGGCGCGGACCACGACCGAGCGGCAGAAGCTGCAGACCGCGAACGGCGTCGCCGCCGAGGCGAACTCGACCGGCGCGCCGCAGTTCGGGCACGCAGCGCGGTACGCGCGTTGCGGGGAGGGAGTGGTGGCCAAGCCGATGCAGGTGTGCGAAAGCGGGGCCGATCGGCCCCGCCGGTTACCGCGACATCACATCAGGAGAGCTTCTTCAGCAGCTCGACCTTCTTGGCGTCGAACTCTTCGGCGGTGAGGATGCCCTTGGTCTTCATGTCGGCGAGGCGTTCGAGCGTCGCCATGACATCCTCGGGCCTGACGCCGGTTGCAGCGGCAGCGCCCGCTGCGGCCGCAGGCGCGCCCGACGCAGCAGCGTTGAGACCCTGGCCCAGCTGGTTGGCCATGACCTGGCCGAGCGCGACGCCGGCACCGAGCCCGACCGCGCTGCCGACGATGCCGCCGCCGCCGTTCGCGCCGCTCGCGGCGAGCGCCGGAATCGACTGCGCTGTCTGGTACTGCATGAACTTGGCGGTATCGCCGACCATGCCCATGCCGATCTTCTGGTCGAGGATCTTCTGCAGCTCGTCGGGCAGCGACACGTTCTGCATCGTCACCATCTCGAGCTTCAGGCCGAGCTTCTCGAACGCTGGCGCGGTCGCTTTCTGCAGCGCCTCGGCGAAGGCAATCTGGTTCGCCGCGAGATCAAGGAAAGGCGTTCCGCTCGCGCCGACGGCATCCGAGATGTTCTGCAGCATCAGGCCGCGCAGCTGGCCGTCGAGCTCCTCGGTGGTGTAGCGCTCGCGCGTTCCCGAGATCTCGTTGTAGAAGAGGCGCGGATCGGCGATCCGGTAGCTGTAGTTGCCGAAGGCGCGCAGGCGCACCGCGCCGAAATCCTTGTCGCGGATCGTGACGGGCTGGCTCGTGCCCCAGCGTTGGTCGATCTGCTGGCGCGTCGAGAAGAAGTAGACATCGCTCTTGAACGGGCTCTTGAAGAGCTTGTCCCAGTTCTGCAGGTAGGTGAGTATCGGCAGCGTCGCCGTCGTCAACGTGTAGCGACCGGGGCCGAAGACGTCTGCGACCTTGCCTTCGTTGACGAACATCGCGACCTGCGACTCTCGCACCGTGAGCGAGCCGCCGTTCTGGATCTCGCGGTCTTCCATCGGGTAGCGCCAGGCGAGCGTGCCGTCGCTGTCCTCGGTCCACTCGATGATGTCGATGAACTGTATCATGATGAAATCAATCAGCTCCATGGCAGAGGTCTCCCGAACGTGCCCCGGACATCCGGGTGCGGCGAATAATAAGGCTGGCTCCTGAAATTCAACCTCCGCGAAAGGTGAGAAGCTGTGAAGCAATCTATCGTGCCCGCATGAACGAATCGACACCGCTGAAGATCGCCGTGATCGGTGCCGGCCCCGTGGGCCTGGCACTTGCGCTGC
>JAYVVB010000335.1:0-6283 GCA_043787455.1 Rhizobacter sp. | reverse complement strand
CCGACAAGCTCGACATGGTCGCGGGCTGGCGCGAGAAACGAAAGGACGGCTGGTTCCTGCGCAAGGTCCCGTCTTGGTTCGCGAATCGGCTGATCCGCCGCATCACGGGCTTGCAGTTCCACGACCTCGGCTGCAGCCTGAAGGCGTTCCGCGCCTCGGTGCTGAAGCAGGTGCGCCTCTACGGCGAGATGCATCGATTCATCCCGGCCTGGCTCGCGACCGTGACTTCGCCCGAGCGCATGGGCGAAGTGCCGGTGCGCCATCACCCGCGCCTGCGCGGCACCTCGAAGTACGGCCTGTCGCGGACGCTGCGGGTCGTCGTCGACGTGCTCTCGATCTACTTCTTCCTCAACTTCGGCTCGCGCCCCGGGCACTTCTTCGGCGTCATCGGCCTGGCGGTCACGTCGCTCGGCAGCGTCATGCTCGGCTACCTGGGGGTCCTCAAGCTCATGGGCGAAAGCATCGGCGGGCGGCCGCTTCTGATGCTCGGCTTTTTCTGCGTCATCGGCGGGCTTCAGTTCCTGATGACCGGCGTGATCGCCGAGCTGCTGGTGCGCGTCTACTTCGACGGCAACCACGCCAAGTCGTACACCGCCTTGCCCGCCGTCGACCCGATCGGCGCGGAGGGCGGCTGGTCGCGCCCGTGACCGAGAACACGCCGAGCCGCGCGGCCTGGGCAATCCTCGCTCTTGCGCTCGCGGCGATCTTCTTCTGGCCGCTCGGCGCGGCGCCGCTCTTCGACGTCGATGAAGGCGCGTTCGCGGAAGCGACGCGCGAGATGATCGCGAGCCGCGACTGGCTGCACACGACGCTCAACGGTGCCGATCGCTTCGACAAGCCGATCCTCGTCTACTGGCTCCAGGCCGCAAGCCTCCTGGTCTTCGGCAAGAGCGACGCCGCGGTGCGGCTGCCCTCGGCGATCTGTGGCTTCCTCTGGTGCTTCGCGGTCGCGCGCTTCGCAGCGCCGCGCTTCGGCGCGCGCGCCGCGTGGTGCGCCACCGCGATCCTCGCGACCTCGCTCGGCGTCATCGCGATCGGCCGCGCTGCGACCGCCGACGCGCTTCTCAACCTGCTGCTGGCGCTGACCGCGTTCGACCTCTGGCGCCACGTCGAGACCGGCGCCAAGGCGCCGCTGCGATGGGCGGCGTTCTGGGCCGCGCTCGGCATCCTCGACAAGGGCCCGATCGCGCTCCTCGTGCCCGGCGGCGCGATCGTCGTCTGGGCCGTGCTCTCGCGCGATTGGAAGCCGCTGCTGCGCACCGTCTACGACCTGCCGGCGTGGCTGATCCTCGTCGGTGTGGCTGCGCCCTGGTACGTGTACGCGCTGCATCGCCACGGCCAGGCCTTCATCGACGGCTTCGTCATGAAGCACAACGTCGGCCGCTTCACCGGCACGCTCGAAGGCCATGCCGGCGGGCCGCTCTACTACGCGGTCGCGCTGCCGCTGATCGCGCTGCCGTGGACGCCGCTGCTGATCGCCTTGCTGCCGCGACTGAAGGAGCTCTGGGGCCAGCCGGTCGCGCGCTGGCTGATCTGCTGGAGCGCCTTCGTCCTCGTCTTCTTCTCGCTCTCCGGCACCAAGTTGCCCCACTACGTGCTCTACGGCTATACGCCGCTGGCGCTGCTCGGCGGACGCCTGCTCGCCGACGCGCCGTCGCGCGCGCTGCGCATCGCGCTCGGGACGACGCTCGCGCTCACGCTCGTCGTCCTCTGCGCGACGCCGTGGATGGCGACGATCGTCGCTTCGCGCCTCGCGCCCGGGCTGTACCGGTCGCTGGTCGAAGGAGCGGCGCCGCCGTCGATCTTCTATCTCGCTGCGGCGGTGATCGCGGCGGCGCTCCTCGCCGTGATCGCGTGGAGACCGGCGACGGCAGCGTGGCCCGCAGCGACAAGGCCCGCGCTCGGCGCCGCCGTCGTCGCCCTTTTCCTCGTAGCCGCCGTCGTGCCGTGGTGGGGCGAGACACTGCAAGGCCCGGTGCGCCGTCTCGCCGAAGCGGCGCGATCGGCGCGCACCGGCGCGCCGGCCGGCACGCAGGCCAACGTCAACCTGCCGAGCTTCGGCTGGTACCTCGAGGCGCCCGCGCCACATCGGTTGCCGGTGATGGGCGAGCTCGGCCTCTATCGCCTCGACCGTCTCAAGCCAGGCGGCGCCGACGCGCCATCCACGATCCTGCGCCAGGAGCGCGGGCTCGCGCTCGCTCGACCTTGAGCCGCGCGCTTCAGTTCGCGGCGAGTTTCAGGTCGGCGCGCGGCCGCCATGCGTCGCCTTCGCTCGCGATCTTCGGCGCGCCGAGGAAGAGCCGTCCGGTCGGGATGTCCCTGGTCGCCAGGTAGTCGCGCACGGCGACGCCGCGGCGCACGGCGAGCTGCTGCATCGCGTCGTCGGCGACGACGACGTTGGCGAGCAGCAACGCCTCCATCTCGGCGGCAGGCAGGTCTTTCGCGAGGCCGACGACGTTCTTCGGCTTGACCATGTCGGCGCGCCTGTAGACCTCCTTCAGCAGCGCCGGATATTCGTCGTCGCCGACGACGATTTCGGCGTCGGCGTTCGCGCCACCGGCGATCGAGCTACGGCGCTTCTCGGCGCGCACGATCTGATGCAGCCGTTCCTGTTTCCAGGCATCGCGCTCGACGTCGAGCCGGCTTTCGCCGGTGACGGTGAGGCTCACCGCCGGCCGCTCTGCCAGCGCCTTCGCGACCTTGTCGAGCGTCTCCTTCGCCGCCGGCGTGAGCGCGGCCGTGCCGGGCGCGAACTCGACCGTCGAGAGCTCGCTGCCGCCGCCGCCGAACGACGGCGCGAGCAGCGAGAACGGAGCCGTCACCGCCTTGACGACGAGGTTGGTGATCACCTTCCAGATCAGGCCGCCGAGCGAGAACTGCGGATCGTTGATCGAGCCGCTCAACGGCAGGTCGAGGTCGATCACGCCGTGACGATCGGCGAGCAGCGCGACCGCGAGCTTGACGGGCAAGCTCGCCGTCGAGCCCTCGACCTTGTCGCCGAACGCGAGCTGGTGGAGGACGATCTTGTTGCTCGCGGTGAGCTGACCGTCGGGCTTGACGAGGTAGGCGAGGTCGACGCTCATCTTGCCGCGCTCGATGCCGTAGCCCGCGTACTTGATCGCGTAGGGCGAGAGCGGCGGCAGCTCGAGGTCGCGCACCTTGGCCTGGATGTCGAGCGCGAGCGGTTTGGCGAGCGGGTTGACCTGGCCGCTGATGTCGAGAGTCGCGGTGCCCTCGACGCGGCCCTTGAGCGCGAGATCGGCGAGCTGCGGCGGCTGCCCGGGCCCCGGCGGTTCCGACGAGAACGCAGCGAGGCGGCCGGTGAGCTCGCTCAGGTTGGCGTTGTAGTTCGGCTTGACGAAGCGGTCGTTGTAGGCGACGCGGCCGTTGACGACCGTGATCGGACCGAAGTGGACGATCGCCGCCGGCGACGTCGCGGCCGATCGGACCGGTCCGACAGCGACCACGCGTGCTGGCGACGGCGACGGCCAAGACGCCGATGCCGGCGCGGATGCCGACGCGGCCACTTCCGCCGGCGCCGCGCGGGCGACGTCCTGCAGGTTGAGTCGCCCGCTCTCGTCGAGGACGATGCGCGCGAAGAAGTCGCTCAGCGCGGTCTCGGCGACGCTCAGGCGCGTCGCGCTGCCGGGCGCCATCGCCAGCTCGATGCCGCGCAGCGACAGCGACTTCCAGTTGAGCAGCTGGCGCTCGCCCGGCGTGCCGTCGCCGACCATCGCCAGGGCGCGCTGCGGCTCGCCGCGTTCGCCGGCCTGGCTCGTGGCCCGAAAGTCGTCGACGGTCGCGTCGCCGCGCAGCGCGAGACTCGAGCCAACGCCGGGCCGCTCCCAGTGCAGGTCGCCCTTGAAGCTGGTCTGGGCCTTCTGAACGTCGAGGTTGAAGACCTCGTCGAGGTACGGTTCGAGCAGGTGCAGCGGCAGGTCCTGGAGCAGGAGCGCGACCTGCGCGTTCGTCGGCACGCCCGCGGCGAAGCCCTTGAGCTCGCCGCGGGCGTCGACCTTACCGACGACGCCGCTGCCGACGGCCTTGCCGCTCGGCCCGGCCGGCACCGAGACCCGGGCCGCGACGTGAAACGGCGCCGCGCCTGCTCCATCGAGGGCCCAGCGGCTCATCTGCACGGCGAGGTCGGTGACGTCGAGGGCGACTGGGCTCGGCTCGGCGCGATCGACGAACGAGACGCGGCCTTGCGTGAGAGCGAGCTCGCCGAGGTCGAGCTGCCACGGCGTCGTGGTGCCGCGCAACGGCGCCGACGCGGCGGCTGGCGCTGACGCCGAAGCAGCCGCGCTCCAGCGCTCGAAGGTCCAGTGCATCGCGGCGTCGCGCTCGACGCGCACTCGCGGCGCACGCAACGCGAGCTGGCCGATCGATGCGGAGTGCGCGACGGTGTCCGCGTGCGCGTCGCTGATTTCGATCAGCTCGGCGGCGAGATCGGGCGACTTTGCATCGCCGAGCGCAACCCGGGCGAGCGCGAGGCGCTTGGCTTCGAGCTTCAGTCGCGGCGTGCCGGCCCCGGCCTGCCAATGGACGGCGACGTCCGCGCTCAGCACTCCCGAAAGCGGCGCCGCGAGGACCGTGCGCAGATAGGGCTGCAGCGGCGTCAGCGGCAGCTCGGCGAGCGAGACCGTCACGTCGGCGCCGCTCGTGCGGCCCTGTCCGGAGAACGAGAGCTTGCCGAGATCGGTGCCGCTGCCGAGCACGCCCTCGCCGCGAAAGACCACCGGCGCGTCGAGCGGCCAGGCGATCGCCTCGGCGGCGAGCGAAAAGTCGCTCAGCGCCAGGGCCGCGGCCGGCGAAGTCGTCGCGTCGCGCCAGTCGAGCTTGCCGGCATGGACAAAGAGCGCCGCCACCGTCGCGCGCCACGACGACGGCGCAACCGCGCTCGCGGCGCCGCTCGCTGCCGTCGTCGGCAAGGGCAGCTTCGCGGCCGGCGTGGCCGCGCCCGAAGGCGCCTCGGCTGCGAGCAGCATGTTGACGTGCCCTAGCGCATCACGCACCGCGTAGAGCTGCGGAGCATCGACGTCGATGCGCTTGACGCGCACCCGCTGCTCGAGCGGGCGCAGCTCGTCGATCCGGACCTTGACGCTGCCGACCTCGAGCAGCTGCTTCGACGCCATGTCGACGATCTTCAGGCCCTCGGCGGCGACGCTGCCCGAGACGTTGAGCGAGAGCTTGGGACGCTGCTCGAACGCGATCAGCACGTCGACGCCGAGCGTGGCCGCGCGCAGCTGCACGGGCAGGCCGCGTGGCAGGTAGCCGAGGTAGGGCGCGACGTCGAAACCTTCGAGCTTGACGCGGACCTCGCCGTTGCCGCGCTCGGCATACGGCGTCGCGGCGCCGGCCGAGTCGAAGCGGCTGCCGTCGATCGTCAGCGCCAGGTGCGGCTCGACCTTGATCTCGCGCTGCGAGGGCAGCGAGCTGATGAAAGGCACGCCGACCTCGAGGTCGCGGACGCGATGCACGGTCGCGAGCGGCTGATCGGTGAAGTCGACCGCGCCGGCGCGCACGACGATGTTGTGGACGGCAAATCGCGCTGGCTCCTTGCCCTTGTCGGGCGCCGGCTCGGCGGTCAGGCGCTGCAGGACGTCGTCGAAGTCGAAGCGCCCGTCGCCGACGCGCGTGGCGCGCAGCATCGGCGCGTCGATCTCGAGAGCGTCGATGACCAGCGCCAGGCGGAACAGCGACTCGAGCGTGGCGTCGGCATGGACGCGCTTCACTTCGAGCATCGGCGCCGCCGACGCACTCGCGCCGGAGAGCGCCAGATCGTCGATCGTCAGCTCGAGCGTCCAGGGATTGAAGGCGACGTGGCCGAGCGTGAGGCGCCGGCCGAGCTGTTGCTCCACGGCTCGGGACGCCAGCGAGGCGACGATCGGCGGGACATAGAACCAGGCCGAGCTCCAGACGATCGCGAGGATCCCGAGCGCGATCAGGATCCGGATCCAGAGCCTGCGGGTGCCGAAACGAGAAGCGGCGCCGGAGGGCGGCCCGGATGTGTCCATGAAGTGCATTCTGCCGTCGCGGGCGCGACGGCGCGAGACGTCAGCCGATCATCTCCAGGATGCTCCACATCTCCTCGGCGACGCGGCGCATGTGCAGGTTCGGGTTCGCCTCCTGCATGCCCTCGTCATCGATGCCCTGGGCGGCGGCGCGCAATTCGGCGATGGTCGACTCCGAGAGCAGGCGAGCGATCGCCTTCAGGACGAGGCCGTGGGCGACGAGTCCAGCCTCGAGTTCACGGATGCGTTCAGAAGCGTCGTCCATGGTGCGT
>JAYVVB010000334.1:0-5060 GCA_043787455.1 Rhizobacter sp. | reverse complement strand
AGCGCTTCAGCGAGATCGGCGCGAAGCTCACCGGCTACCCGGCGATCAGCATCTGGCACGACTTCAAGTACCACCCGAAGGACGTCATCAGCGGCACGCAGGACTGGGTCTACGAGCACCTCGGCGCGCTCTTCTGGGTGGTCGAGATGTGGGCGCCGAACAAGGAAGCCGGCATCCCCGATTACAAGTGGATCGACTGGTACCGCGAGCATCCGGTCGAGGACGATCTCAAGCTCATCAAGTGGAGCGACGAGCACTGCGGCGGCAAGGCCCATGTCGACTGGAAGCCGTTCATGCATCCGCAGCTCGGCGCGGTCGAGATCGGCGGCTGGGACAAGATGAACTACTGGAGAAATCCCCCGCCGCAGCTGCGCGAGCGCGAGGCGGCGCGCTTCCCGAAGTGGATGACGACGATCGCCCTGTCGCTGCCCAGGCTCGAGCTGCTGCGCACCGAAGTGCGCGCGCTCGGCCCCGACACCTGGCGTGTGCGCATCGCCGTCGTCAACAGCGGCTGGCTGCCGGCCTACGTCACGCAGCGCGCGCTGGCTAGGAAGACGGTGCGCGGTGTGATCTTCGAGATCCACCTGCCCGAGGCCGATCGCTCGGTGTCTCTGGTGAGCGGCAAGCCGCGCATGGAAGGCCCGCAGCTCGAAGGCCACGCGCCGAAGAACTCGCTCAACGCCTTCCTGCCCCATCGCGAGATCACGGCCGACCGCGCCATCGGCGAGTGGGTCGTGCGCGCGCCCAAGGGCACGCGTCTGGCGCTCACGGCACGGGCCGACCGCGCCGGCGCTGTCCGCGCCGAAGTCGTCCTTGACTGAGCCAGTCACGGTATTTAAAAGGTCCTGTCGCAGCAAGCGAGGGATGGTTGGGTCGGCACATGAGAGTTGACCCGAAGACGATGATCGAAGCGCTGCGCCATGTGATCAAGCGGTTGCACCATCCGGCGGAAGTCATGCTTGTGTGCGTGCGCGTTACGTGGCCTACCCTTTGAGCCTGCGCCACTTGGAGGAAATGAAGGCCGAACGCGGGGTGACGGTTGATCATTCGACAATTCATCGCTGGCGATGAAGATGCTGCCGTTGCTCGCGGCGGTGTGTCGTCGGCGCAAGCTGCCAGTCGGCAAGAGCTGGCGAATGGACGAGACCTACGTCAAGGTTGGCGGCCGGTGGAAGTACCTGTACCGTGCGGTTGATCGGGACGGCCACACGGCGGACTTCCTGCTAACGGCGAGTCGTGACGAGGCGGCGGCGCGCCGGTTTCTCGAGCGTGCGATCGACCTTCATGGCGTACCCGAGAAGATCACCATCGATAAGAGCGGCGCCAACACGGCCATCATCGTGAGCGTTCAATCCGATAGCGGCGTGACCCTCGAGCTGCGCCAGTCGAAGTACCTCAACAACATCGTCGAGCAGGACCATCGAGCCATCAAACGAATCGTGCGGCCAATGCCGGGATTCAAATCATTTCGCAGCGCGCGCATCCTGATCGCGGGCATCTAGACGATGCACATGATCCGCAAAGGACAGCTCGAACGCCGCAAAGATCAAGACTCGTCTGCAGCTGATCAGTTCTACTCGTTGGCATTTTGAGCGCCGAGCGACGGAGTCAATTCGTCTGGCTCAGAAGCGCAGGCGCATGCCGCCGGCGACGGAGTTGCCCGGGGAGACGAAGCTCAGTTTCTCGTGCAGCGCAGCGACGTAGATGTCGGTGTTCTTCGACAGGAAGTAGTCATAGGCGATCGAGGCCGTGCGGTCGGTCGTCCCGGACAGCTGTGACGATTTGTGTGCCTGCCCGTACGACGCGAGGATGAGGCCGGTGCCGATCGGCACCGCAGCGCCGAGTTGGTAGAGCGTCGTCTTCTCGTCGAAGTCGGCGTCGGTCTTGACGCGTCCCGCCTGGCCGTAGACGCGGACGAACTGGAAGTCGTAGGTGGCGCCGACCTGGAACGCGGTCTGCTGGTGGAACCCGGCCGGGATGCCCAGCGGGCTGTTCTTGATGCGCTCGACCGCGACCGTCGCCGCGAACGGGCCGGTGATGTACGAGACGCTGACGCCGAAGTTGCGACCCGGCGTCGGCGTGCGCGCCGCCTCTTCCGGCAGGTTGGCGGCGAAGTTGATGCGCAGCGGCGCATCGGTCGTGTTAGTGGTGTACGAGATCGAGTTGTTCCAGCGCGTGTCGCCGAGGACGACGCCGGAGGTCCCGAAGTACTGGCGCGTGCTCGGCGAAAATCCGAAGCCTTCGCCGAACGGATTGAAGTTGATCGTCGACAGGTAGAGCGGCGTCGGGTTGCGGCCGAGCACGCTCGTGCCGAATGCGCCCGACAGGCCCACGCTCGATTCGCGGCTCCAGAACGCGTCGCCGTTGACCCGGCCCGCGGCGCCGCTGTCGACACGAACGTAGGTCTCGAGCCGGAACACGGCGCGCAGGCCGCCGCCGAGGTCCTCGCTGCCGCGGATGCCGAGGAAGCTGCGCGTCAGGTTGCCGCTGTCGAGCTCGTACTGCGACTGGCCGCCGACCGGCTTGACGCGCGCGCCAGAGGCGTCGAGGAGGCCATACACCACCGCCGTCTGCGCGCCGGCTCCGGCAGCGCCGAGCAGGGCCCCGGTCGCCGCGAGGACATTGAAGATCGATCGGGTCATTCGGGACATCTCGGCTTTCGGCAGAAGGAGAGGACGTCGTCGCGCGGGCCGCCCGCCACTATTCTGGCCGAGAACCGGGCGCCGACGGGTCGCTGTTGCGCCCATGCAGCCGCCGCACAATCGACTCCCTTGCCTTTCCAGGACAGACGATGCAGATCTTCGTCAACGGCGCGTCGCGCGACATCGCCGACGAGCTCGCGGATCCGGCGCTGCCCCTGCTCTGGGCCCTGCGCGACGTGCTCGGCCTTACCGGCACCAAGTTCGGCTGCGGCGTCGCCGCCTGCGGCGCCTGCACCGTGCACGTCGACGGCGAGGCGGTGCGCTCGTGCGTGTTGCCGCTCTCGGCCCTCGGCGGCAGGAAGGTCGTGACGATCGAGGCGCTCGGAACGAAGGACCAGCCGCATCCGTTGCAGCGCGCTTGGGTCGTGCACCAGGTGCCGCAGTGCGGCTACTGCCAGAGCGGCATGCTGATGGCCGCCGCGGCGCTGCTCGCGAAGAACCGCGCCCCGAGCGACGCCGACATCGACGCCGCGATCGGCAACATCTGTCGCTGCGGCACCTACCCGCGCGTGCGCGCCGCGATTCGCGCTGCGGCCGCGTGAATCGGCGCTCGTTCTTTCTGAGCGGTGTCGGCGCGGCCGGCGCGCTCATCGTCGGCTGGAGCCTCCTGCCGCCGCGCGACCGGATCGGCGCCGTCGACGCGCTGCCGGTCGAGGACGGCGAGGTCGGCCTCAACGGCTGGATCAAGATCGGCTCCGACGGCACCGTGGTGCTGGCCATGAACCGCAGCGAGATGGGGCAGGGCACGCACACCGCCCTGGCGATGCTCGTCGCCGAAGAGCTCGACGTGCCGCTGGCGCGCGTTCGCCTCGTCCCGGCCGGACCCGAACGGCTCTACGGCAACGTCGCGATGATGGTCTCGAGCCTGCTCTTCTTCCATCCGCGCGAAACCGAGCCGGGCCAGGAGACGACGCCCGCGAGGGCCGGGCAATGGGTCGTCGCCAAGGTCGCGCGCGAGCTCGGCATCAACGTCACCGGCGGCTCGTCGAGCGTCGTCGACGCCTGGGACGTGCTGCCCCTGGCTGCGGCGACGGCGCGGGCGCGTCTCGTCAACGCCGCCTCGATCGCATGGAAGCAGCCGGCCGGCGAAATCGTCGTGACCGACGGCGTCGTCAGCCATCCGTCGGGCATGTCGGCCCACTACGGCGAGCTCGCGCGCATGGCGGCGGCGACTCCGGCGGGCGACGTGCGCGTGAAGTCGCGCGCAGACTGGAAGCTGATCGGCACCGCGGCGCCGCGCATCGATCTCGTCACCAAGAGCGACGGCTCGGCGATCTTCGGCATCGACGTTCGTCCGCCCGGGCTCGTGTTCGCAGCGATCCGTCACTGCCCGATGCTCGGCGGTAGCGCCGGTGCCGTCGAAGTCGCGCCCGCGCTCGCGCTGTCCGGGGTCGAGCGCGTCGTCCGGCTCGGCCCCTATGCCGGCTCGACCGCAGCGCTCGCCGTCGTCGGCCGCACCGTGTGGCATGCGCAACGCGGCGCCGACGCGATCCGGGTCGAGTGGCAGCAGCGACCCGCGGGCGCGCTCGACAGTGCAGCGATCCTCGCGCATCTCGAGGCCAGCGCGCGCGCCGCGCACGCAGCCGACGGCGGCTTCGCGTTTCACAGCCGCGGCGATATCGCCGCGGCCGATTCCTCGGCGGCGCGCCACGTCGAGCAGACCTACCGTGCGCCCTATCTCGCCCACGCGACGATGGAGCCGATCAACTGCACGGCGCGCGTCGCCGGCGGCAAGGTCGAGGTCTGGGCGCCGACGCAGGTGCCGGGACTCGCGCGCGCAGCGGCGGCCGAAGCGGCGCAGGTGGCGCAGGACGCGGTCACCGTCCACGTCACTTACCTCGGCGGCGGCTTCGGCCGCAGGCTCGACGTCGACTTCGTCGGCCAGGCGGTACGGATCGCGCGCGAGACCGGCGGCCGGCCGGTGCAGCTCGTCTGGTCGCGCGAGGAAGACCTGCGCCACGATTTCTATCGGCCGGCCGGCGTCGCGATCCTGAAGGCCGGCCTCGACGCCGACGGCCTGCCGCTGACGCTGCGCATCACGAGCGCCGGCGACGCGATCACGCCGCGCTGGATGGAGCGCGGCATCCCCGAGCTCGTCGGCCCCGTCGACACGCCCGACAAGACGGCGAGCGAAGGTCTCTTCGATCAGCCCTATGGCATCGCCCATCAGCGCATCGCCCACGTCGCCACCTCGAGCGGCGTGCCGGTCGGCTACTGGCGCTCGGTCGGACATTCGCACAACGCCTTCTTCAGCGAGTCGTTCGTCGACGAGCTCGCGCATGCGAGCGGCAATGACCCGGTCGACTACCGCCTGCGCCTGCTCAAGGGCGCGCCGCGTCACGTGGCAGTGCTGAAGCT
>JAYVVB010000333.1:0-9837 GCA_043787455.1 Rhizobacter sp. | reverse complement strand
CCTGTCCGCACCGCCCCGATGTCGAGCCCGAGCTCGGCGTAGAAAGGCGCGAGCGCGCGTCGCCACGCTGCGTCGCGCGCCGGGTCGGCGACGGTCGCGCGATGGCAGAAGAAATTGAGGTTGAACGGCCGCGACGTCGCCGCGCGGATTGCGGCGATCTCGGCCCGGATCGCGGCGCCGTCGAGCATCGCGCACGGCAGCGAGCCGAGGCCGCCGGCGTTGCACACGGCGATCGCCAGGGCGCTGAGCTGCACGCCGGCCATCGGCGCCTGGATCACTGCGAGATCGACACCGAGAGTCTGCCGCAGGTCCATGACCAGCTCCTTCAGCTGAAGAGACGCCGTGCCGCGACCGACCCCGCGGCGAGATCGCGCGAGTCGAGCGCGGCGTAAAGGTTGCCGAGCTCGGCGCCGATCGACTCGAAGCCCGGCGTGCTGAGCGCACGCTCGTCGTCGTCGACGATGGCCGCGTCCATGCCGACCGCGAGCGCTTGCGCCGCCGCCTGCCAGGCCTTGAACGGCTCAGCGGCCGGATCGGTCTGCGGCACGTCGAAGGCGAGGGTCACGTCGCGCACGGCGGCGCGATCGGGCTCGTCGGCGAGCGCCGCCTGCGAGTCGAAGGTGAGGGTGAGAACCGGAGGCGCGCCCTCTTCGGCCGAGGGATAGACAAGCCGGCCGGCGACGACGCCCGGCACGAAGCCGTGCCGCCGCGCGTGCTGCTGGATGTAGCCGACGCTCCACGCGGCACCGCGCGCGTGCAGGTGCACCGCGAGCTGCGCATCGTGCTGGCTCGCGAAGGCGTCGAGCTCGCGCGCCCGCGCCATCACGTCGAGCATGTCGGGCGGATCGATGCTGCCGCCGATCGCCTCGGCAAAGGTCTGCATGCGCTGCACGAACTCGGAGTACTCGATCTCGTTGAGCGCGCCGGTGCGGCTCGCGAGCTGCACGCCCGCCTGGAGCTCGCTGTAACGCTCGCCCGCCGCGATCGGGCGCCAGTGCCCGCTCTCGACGGCCAGCCCTTCGACGAGCACCAGCTTGCTGCCGACGTGGCGCTTCGACGGCAGGTTGGCGAGGACCGCGTCGCCGGCGACAGGCGCGTCGAGCTCGATCGGCACGAAGGCGTCGATCAGCGCGTCGAGCTGCAAGGGCAAGCGCTTCGAGAGGCGCCGCGCGAGCATGGCGGTATCGCCTTCGCCGTCGTGCTCGATGTCGTTGTCGGGAGTGGAGGAGCCGGGCAACATCGGCGCATTGGCGCTCGGCTCCTCGCGCACGCTCGGCGTCGCGCGCTTCGGCCCGGCCTTCCTCGCCTGCCAGGCGCCATGGGCGATGACGCCGGCGAGAACGACGCCTCCGAGCGAGGCGAGAGCGATGGTGAGGCTGTTCATGCCTGACACCCTCTCCCGCTTGTGGGAGAGGGTCGGGGTGAGAGCAAGAGGCTGCAGACACCCTCACCCCGGCCCTCCCCCGCAAGCGGGAGAGGGCGCAGGCGATTTCGATGTCTCACGCCGCCTCTGCGAGTCGCATCGCGCCCGGCATGTCGACGGTGACGATGCGCGACACGCCCTGCTCCTGCATCGTCACGCCGATCAGCTGCTCGGCCATCTCCATGGCGATGCGGTTGTGGCTGATGAAGAGGAACTGGGTCGCCTTCGACATCTCCGTGACCAGCCTGGCATAGCGCTCGGTGTTGGCGTCGTCGAGCGGCGCGTCGACCTCGTCGAGCAGGCAGAACGGCGCCGGGTTGAGCTGGAAGATCGCGAACACGAGGGCGATCGCGGCGAGCGCCTTCTCGCCGCCCGAGAGCAGGTGGATCGTGCTGTTCTTCTTGCCCGGCGGCTGCGCCATCACCTGCACTCCGGCGTCGAGGATCTCGTCGCCGGTCATCACCAGGCGCGCCGTGCCGCCGCCGAAAAGCGTCGGGAACATCCGGCCGAAGTGCTCGTTGACCTTGTCGAAGGTCGAGCCGAGCAGGTCGCGCGTTTCAAGGTCGATCTTTTTGATCGCATCCTCGAGCGTCGCCATCGCTTCGCCGAGGTCGGCGCTCTGGGCATCGAGGAAGCCTTTGCGTTCCCGCGCGACGCCGAGCTCCTCGAGCGCCGCGAGGTTGACGGCGCCGAGCGCCTCGATATCCCGATTCAGGCCGTCGATGCGCGACTGCAATCCGGAGAGCTTGACACCGCCCTCTTCGACCGCGCGGCCGATCGCGGCGCGGTCGGCGCCGGCGGCGTCGAGCTGCTCCAGGAACTGTGCGCCGCCGAGCCGCGCCGCCTGCGCCTCGAGCTGCATCGCGATCACCTTGTCGCGCAGCGGCTGCAGCGCCTGTTCGTGGCCCATACGCGCCTCGTCGGCGCGCCGCAGGCCTTGCGACAGATCGTCGTAGAAGCTGCGCTTCTCGCCCAGGCGCTGCTCGAGACCGAGGCGCGTCGCGAGCGCCGTCTGCAGCTCGGCGTGCGCCGGCTCGTCGGTGAGCTGGGCGACCTCGTCGGCGAGCGCGACGTCGCTGACGCGGTTGGCTTCGAGCTGCTCGCGTGCCGTGACGCGCGCACGCTCGAGCTCCTGGCGCCGCGCCGCGAACGCGCGCTGCTCGAACTGCACTTCCTGCAGGCGCCGCTCGAGCCCACGCCGGTCGTCGCGCGCCGATTCGAGCGCGGCCGTCGCGGCGAGCAGAGCCTCGTCGAGCTCGGCCTGACGCTCCTGCGCGACGCCGAGCTCGCCGTCGAGCGCTTCGAAGCGGGCCTCGCTCGCGCGCCGACGCTCGGCGAGCTCGGCGAGCTCGGCGTCGACGGCGTCGCGCTCGACGCCGAGCTGCTCGCGCCGAAGGCTGGTCTGCTCGGCGAGCTGCGTCAGGCGCAGCAGCTCTACGTGCTCGCGGTGGCCTTCTGACTGCCGCTCGGCAGCATCGCGCTGGCTCGCAGCGAGATGCGCGGCGGCGTCGGTCGCGGCGGCCTCGGCGCGAACCAGATGGCTGCGCGATTCCTCGACGACGAGCGCCTGCGCCTTCGTCTGCCGGTGCAGGTTCTCGATCTCCTGCGCTCGCGCGAGCAGTCCGGCCTGCTCCGAGTCGGGCGCGTAGAAGGCGACCGCGAACTGGCTCACGGCATGGCCTTCGCGGGTCATGATCACTTCGCCATGGGTCAGGCTCGAGCGCGCCGCAAGCGCGGAATCGAAGTCTTCGGCGGTATAGACGCCTTCGAGCCACTCGCCGAGGAGCGCGGCAAGGCCGGCGTCGCCGAGATGGAGCAGGTCCGCCAGACGCGGGAGCGTGTGATGCGACGAGGGCGTCGCGGCCGCGGGCGGCGTGAAGAAGGCGAGACGCGACGGCGGCGCATCGGCGGCGAAGGCGCGAACGGTTTCTAGACGACCGATCTCGAGCGCGCCGAGCCGCTCGCGCAAGGCCGCCTCGAGCGCGGCTTCCCAGCCGGTTTCGATGCGGATCCGCGTCCACAGGCCGGCGAGTGATTCGAGACCATGACGCGAGAGCCAGGGCTTGAGCTTGTTCTCGACCTGGACCTTCTCCTGCAAGGCCTGCAGGGCAGTCAGGCGCGCGTTGAAGTCGGCGTGACGACGGCCCTCGTCGTTGACGCGGTCCTGCAGGCTGCGCCGGCTCTCGGCCAGCGCCGGGATGCGTCCCTGCCAATCTCCGACGGTGGCGAGCGCCGCGGCATGGCGCGCATCGGCCGCGGCGGTGCGCTCGCGTGCCTGCTGTAGCTCGGCGGGCTCGATCGTGACCAGGCCCTTGGTCTCGGCGAGCAGGCGTTCGCGACGCGCCTCGGCCTGGGTCCATCGCTCGTCGACGCCGCGCGCCTCGGCGGCGAGCACCTGGATCTGCTGCTGCACGGCGGCGACGGCGCCACGCTGCTCGTGGCTGCGCGCCTGCGCCTCGCGCAACGACTCCTCGACCGCACCGGTCGCCGCGGCGGCCGATTCGAGGTCGAGCGCAAGCGTCTCGGCGTGGCGCCCGGCGGCTTCGAGCTCGGCACCGATACGCTCGTGCTCCTCGCCGGCTTTAGCTTCGCGCGCTCGCCACGAAGCGCTTTGGGCCTCGAGCTCGCCGCGCTGCCGCGCCAGTCGCTCTCGCCCGGAAGCGACGTATCGGATCCGCTCCTCAAGCCGGCTCACCTCGAGCGCGGCCTGACCGAGCAGGCCCTGCGCGGCATGGAGCGCGTCGTTGGCCGCGTAGTGCGTCTGCCGGATCGCTTCGAGCTCGGTCTCGGCGCGACGCAGGTCGGCGCTGCGCGATTCGAGCGCGGTCGTCGCCGCGATCACCGCCTGGCCGACGCGTTCTTCCTCGCGCGCCGCATCGCGATGCTTGAGGAACCAGAGCTGATACAGCTTGGTCTCTGCTTCCTGCTGCATCGCCCGATAACGGCCGGCGACCTCGGCCTGCTGCTCGAGCTTGTCGAGGTTGGCGTGGAGCTCGCGCACGATGTCCTCGACACGCGTCAGGTTCTCGCGCGTATCCTTGAGCCGGCTCTCGGTCTCGCGCCGGCGCTCCTTGTATTTCGAGACGCCCGCGGCCTCTTCGAGAAAGAGGCGCAGCTCCTCGGGCTTGCTCTCGATGATCCGCGAGATCGTGCCCTGGCCGATGATCGCGTAGGCGCGCGGGCCAAGGCCGGTGCCGAGGAACACGTCCTGGATGTCGCGCCGGCGCACCGGCTGGCCGTTGATGTGATAGCTGCTCGTGCCGTCGCGCGTCAACTCGCGCTTGACGGCGATCTCCGAGAACCGGTTCCACGGGCCGCCGGCGCGGGCCTCGGTGTTGTCGAAGGCGAGCTCGACGCTGGCCCGACCCGCGGGCTTCCTCAGGTTCGTGCCGTTGAAGATCACGTCCTGCATCGACTCGCCGCGCAGCTCGCTCGCCTTGCTCTCGCCGAGCACCCAGCGCACGGCGTCGATGATGTTCGACTTGCCGCAGCCGTTGGGGCCGACGACGCCGATGAGCTGGCCCGGGAGCTGGAAATGGGTCGGTTCGACGAACGACTTGAAGCCCGAGAGCCGGATCGAGTGAAGACGCATGAGAGGGCGGCGGCAGTCTGCCTAAGCTATTGATTTAATTGGCGAAAGTAGGGCCGCAAGGCGCGCGTAATGCGGTCCGATGATAGCATCGAGACCCTCGCTCCCGAGCGCTCGCAGCATCATCCTTCATGGCCAGGAAGCCCCGCCCCCCCACCCTCGGCTCGACCCGCGCGGCGCCGCCCATCGCGCCGAGCGCGCCGCAACAGCACCTCGACGTCTTCGCCAATCCGAGCGCCGGCCGCGACTACGTGATTCGCTTCGAGATCCCCGAGTTCACCTGCACCTGCCCGCTCACGGGCCAGCCCGACTTCGCCCGCTTCACGATCGACGTCGTCGCCGACAAGCTCTGCGTCGAGCTGAAGAGCCTGAAGCTCTATCTCTGGAGCTTTCGCAACGTCGGCGCCTTCCACGAGCAGGTGACCAACGACATCCTCGACGAGATCGTCGCCGCGACCAAGCCGCGCTTCGCCCGCATCGCGGCGCACTGGAACGTGCGCGGCGGCATCTACACGAGCGTCGTCGCCGAGCATCGCAAGAAAGGCTGGAAGCCGGCTCCGCCCGTCGACCTGCCGACCTCCGACGAGGCTTCATGACGACTATGCGCCCCGGCGGTTTCTGGGCAAAAGTGCCGGGCCCTGTGCCGGCCGGCCTCGCCCGGGACCTCTTCTGTCACGACCCGCTCCCTACAATGCGAGCGTTTTGCCCGGACGCCCCATGACTCACCCGCTGCAAAGCACCATCGAACTCGCCTGGGACGCGCGCACCTCGCTCGAGCCGGGCAACAGTCCCGAGATCCGCACCGCGGTCGACAAGGTGATCGCTGCCCTCGACGCCGGCGAGATCCGTGTCGCCGAAAAGAAGGGTGTCGGCGAATGGGTTGTGAACCAGTGGGTGAAGAAGGCGGTGCTGCTCAGCTTCCGTCTGACCGAAAACCACCTCATGCAGGCCGGCGATCTCGCCTTCTTCGACAAGGTCGAGCCGAAGTTCGGCAGCGCGAGCGCAGCGGCGCTGCGCGCCAGCGGCGTGCGCGTTGTCCCGCCCGCGGTCGCGCGACGCGGCTCGTACCTGGCCAAGAACGTCGTCATGATGCCGAGCTACGTGAACATCGGCGCCTACGTCGACGAGAACACGATGATCGACACGTGGGCCACCGTCGGCTCGTGCGCGCAGATCGGCAAGAACGTCCACCTCTCGGGCGGTGTCGGCATCGGCGGCGTACTCGAGCCGATGCAGGCCAATCCGACGATCATCGAGGACAACTGCTTCATCGGCGCCCGCTCCGAGGTCGTCGAGGGCGTGATCGTCGAGGAGAACTCGGTCATCTCGATGGGCGTCTACATCAGCCAGAGCACCAAGATCTACGACCGGGCGACCGGCCAAGTGAGCTACGGCCGGATCCCGGCCGGCTCGGTCGTCGTCAGCGGCAACCTGCCCGCGGCCGACGGCAGCCACAGCCTTTATTGCGCGGTCATCGTCAAGCGCGTCGACGCGCAGACGCGGGCCAAGACAAGCATCAACGAACTGCTGCGAAGCTAAGGAACTCGAATGAGCGCCGGAAACATGGAGCGCGTGCTGCGCCTGATGTCTGAGAAGGGCGCATCCGACGTCTACCTGTCGGCCAGCTCGCCGATCCTGATCAAGATCAACGGCCAGCTGCTGCAGCTCTCCGATCAGCCGCTCACGCACGCGCAGCCGCGCCAGCTCCTCGCCGAGCTGCTCACGCCGAGCCAGCTCGAAGAGCTCGAGGACACGGGCGAGCTCAACGTCGGCGTGGGCCTGGCCGGCGTCGGCAGCTTCCGCCTCTCGGGCTTCAAGCAGCGCGGCACGATCGCCGCCGTCTTTCGCTGCATCCCGTTCGAGATCCCGACGCTGGAAAGCCTTAACGTGCCGTCGATCCTCAGCACGCTGGTGCTCGAGAAGCGCGGCCTGATCCTGATGGTGGGCGCGACCGGCGCGGGCAAGAGCACGACGCTCGCCTCGATGCTCGAGCAGCGCAACCAGCAGATGGCCGGGCACATCCTCACGATCGAGGATCCGATCGAGTTCCTGTTCAACAACAAGAAGTCGGTCGTCAACCAGCGCGAGGTCGGCCGCGACACGCAGACGCTGCAGATCGGCCTGAAGACGGCGCTGCGCCAGGCGCCCGACCTGATCATGATCGGCGAAATCCGCGACCGCGAGACGATGACCGCGGCGATCTCGTACTCGCTCTCCGGCCACCTCGTGCTCTCGACCCTGCACGCCAACAACAGCTACCACGCCCTCGGCCGAATTCTCTCGTTCTACGCGCCGGAAGCCCGCCCCGCCCTGCTCGCCGATCTCGCCGCGGGCCTGCGTTCCGTCGTCTCGCAGCGTCTCGTGCGCAGCGTCGCCGGTGGCCGCATGCCGGCGGTCGAGGTGATGCTCAACACCAAGCTGATCTCGGAGCTGATCGAGCGCGGCGACTTCAGCGGCGTCAAGGAAGCGATGGAAAAGTCGCTGGCCGAAGGCTCGCAGACCTTCGAGCAGGACCTGGCGCGGATGATCAACGCGAACATCATCACCCGCGACGAGGGCCTCGCCTACGCCGACTCGCCGACCAACCTGATGTGGCGCCTTTCGAACGACATGAGCCCGGTGTCGCGGATCGTGCCGAAGAAGGAAGACGACAGCGACCAGCCGAGCTTCACCGAGATCACCATTGACGTGCGGCCGGAAGAGGTGGTCGGCGTGTCGCCGAACCTGCGTCGGTTCTAGACCGGATCCCGACGCCCGAGGCGCCGATGTCGGCGACCCTTCGCCTCGCCGAGCAGCTGATCGCGCGTCGCTCGCTCACGCCCGACGATGCGGGTTGCCAGGCACTGATCGCCGAACGACTCGCACCGCTCGGCTTTTCCTGCACGTCACTGCCTTTCGGTCCCGAGTCGGCTCGGGTCTCGAACCTGTGGGCCGACCGGCCCGGCTCGAGTGATGCGGGAAAGCGACTCGTCTTCGCCGGCCACACCGACGTCGTTCCCACCGGCCCGCTCCCGGCCTGGCACAGCGACCCGTTCGTGCCGACCCACCGCGACGGCAAGCTCTTCGGCCGCGGCGCCGCCGACATGAAGAGCTCGATCGCGGCGATGGTCGTCGCCGCCGAGGAGTTCGTCGCCGCGCATCCGGACGCGGCCGGCAGGGTCGCGTTCCTGATCACGAGCGACGAGGAAGGGCCTTCGCTCGACGGCACGAAGCGCGTCTGCGACTGGCTCGCCGAGCGCGACACGAAGCTCGACTACTGCGTCGTCGGCGAGCCGACGTCGGTCTCACGTCTCGGCGACACGATCAAGAACGGACGCCGCGGCACGCTCTCCGGCAAGCTCAGGATCATCGGCGTGCAGGGGCACATCGCCTATCCGCAGTTGGCGAAGAACCCGATCCACCTCGCCGCGCCGGTGCTTGCCGAGCTCGCCGCGGTTGTCTGGGATGCGGGCAACGCGCACTTCCAGCCGACCTCGTGGCAGATGTCGAACATCCACGCCGGCACCGGCGCCGGCAACGTCATCCCGGGCGACATCGTCGTCGACTTCAACTTCCGCTTCGGCACCGAGTCGACGCCCGCAATGCTGCGCTCGCGCCTCGAGACGATCATCGCGCGTCATGGCGTTGAGCACGAGATCGCCTGGACGCTCGGCGGCGAGCCTTTCCTCACCGCGCCCGGCACCTTGAGCATCGCCCTGGCCGCGGCGATCCGCGAGCACGCCGGCGTCGAGACCGAGCTCTCGACGACAGGCGGCACGTCCGACGGCCGCTTCATCTCGCGCATCTGCCGCGAGGTGGTCGAGCTCGGGCCGGTGAACGCGAGCATCCACAAGATCGACGAGTGCGTCGACGTCGCGAGCCTCGACGTGCTGAAGAACATCTATCGCGGCGCCCTGGAGCGACTCGTTCGATGACGCTGGTCGAGCTCGTCGTCGCCCAGGCCGCGTTGCTGAAGCACGCGGGCGTGTCGTTCGGCCACGGCACGGGCAACGCCTTCGATGAGGCCGCGTGGCTCGTCACCTGGTCGCTCGGCCTGCCGCTCGACGCGCTCGAGAGCAAGGCAAAGCGTCCCGTGACGGCCGAGGAGCAGGCCCGGGCCGAAGCGCTGATCGCGCGCCGCATCGAGACTCGACAGCCCGCTGCCTACCTCACCGGCGAGGCGTGGCTGCAGGACATCCCGTTCACGATCGACGCACGCGCCATCGTGCCGCGCTCGTACATCGCCGAGCTGATCGTCGATCCGGAAGAGACCGGCATGCTCGATGCCTGGCTCTCCGATCGCACCCACCGCGTCCTCGACCTCTGCACCGGCAACGGCAGCCTCGCCGTCCTCGCGGCGATGGCCTATGCCGAGGTCGTCGTCGAGGCGTCCGACATCTCGGCGGGCGCGCTCGAGATCGCGAGCATCAACGTCTCACGGCACAAGCTCGAAGGCCGCGTCAGCGTCATCGAGTCCGACCTGTTCGCGAGCCTGACGGGACGCTACGACCTCATCGTCTGCAACCCACCCTACGTCAACGACGAGAGCATGGCCGCCCTGCCCGCCGAGTACCGCGCCGAGCCGACGCTGGCCTTGGCCGGCGGCGCCGACGGCATGGACCTGATACGGCGCATCGTCGCCGAGGCGCCGACGTGGATGAGCGACGACGCGGTCCTCGTCATTGAGGTCGGCCACGAGCGCGCGCACTTCGAACAGGCTTTTCCGCGCCTCGAATGCGCCTGGCTCGAGACCAGCGGCGGCGATGATCGGGTCGTTTTGATCGAACTTCGCGCGCTGCCAGCAGGAGATCCTTCGCTGCGCTCAGGATGACAGTCGGGCCTTGAG
>JAYVVB010000332.1:0-5288 GCA_043787455.1 Rhizobacter sp. | reverse complement strand
GCTGTTCGACTATCCGGGCAACGTGCGCCAGCTCGAGAACATCTGCCACTGGCTGACCGTGATGGCGCCCGCGCAGCAGGTCGATGCCAAGGATCTGCCGCCCGAATTGCAGACGCGTCCGACGCAAGCGTCCGCGCCGGCGCCCGGCTTTGCACCTGCCGGGAGTACGCGCGAGGAGATTCGCGCCGCGTCGCCGGAGGTGCCTTCGGGAGCTCCTTCGCAGGCCGAGGCACCGGCGGCGCCCGTCGCCGCGCCGCAAGCCGCGGCCGACGCTGCCGCGCCTAACTGGGTCGCGGGCCTCGAACGACAGGCGCGCGAGCTCCTGCGCTCGGGTCAGCCGATGGTGTGGGACACGCTGATGCGCGAGTTCGAGGCCCAGCTGATCCGCTCGGCGCTCGAGCTCACGCGCGGGCGCCGCATCGAAGCGGCGCACAAGCTCGGCATCGGCCGCAACACGATCACGCGCAAGATCCAGGAGCTCGGCCTGGAGGACTGAGACGCTAGTGAAGCGAGGTCGCGGTCAGATGTGCAGCCAGGCGAGCACGCCGACGACGACGCCGAGCCCGGCCAGACCATAGACGCCGAGCTGGAGCCGCTTGCTCCGCGTCAGCAGGGCGATAGCGGCGAGCGCGATCGAGATCTGCAGCGCGGTCGTCGCCTGCGCCCAGCGGTGATGCTGGTGGATCTCTTCGTCGCTGCGCTGGTTGAATTCGTCCGATGCGTGCTCGAACTTCTCCGCCGTCTTCTTGATCTCTTCCTTCTCGGTCTTGTAGCGCTTCACTTCGTCGACGTAGAAGGACTTGCGCGCTTCCGGCGCAAGCTCGACAGCGAGCTCGGCGAGGTTCTGCTTGCTGCTCTTGGCCTGGTAGTAGTTCCACTGGTTCGAGGCCTCGGTCTTCTTGATCGCGGCGTCGTTCTTGAAGAGGCCGGCGTTGGCCTGCGTCAGCCCGCCCATGTAGGCGAAGAGGGCGCCGATGGTGGCGATGATCGCCGTGGCGACGGCGAGCCGGCCGGCGAGGCCGTGCGGCTCCCCCTCCTCGGCGGCGTGCTCAAGTGCGTGGTCGTGCGGCCCGTGAACGTGAAAGCCTCCTTCAGACATGTCGATCTCCCTGGTGGTTTCTTGTGTAGGTCGTGAAAGCGTAGCGGATGCCGTCGGCGCTCTCGTGCGGCTCGCACAGCGTTTGCGTGAACCCGGCGCGGTCCCACGGTGGGAAGAAGGTGTCGGCCGCAAAGGTCGCGTCGATCTCGGTCAGCTGGAGCTCGTCGGCCATGGGCAGGGCCAGGGCGTAGATCGCGGCGCCGCCGATGACGAAAGCACGCGGTGCGTCGTGAGCGAGGGCGAACGCGTCGTCGAGCGAGCGCGCCGCCTCGACGCCCTCCGCCCGGAACCCGGAGTCGCGACTGACGACGATGCTGCGCCGGCCCGGCAGCGGCCGGCCGATCGATTGCCACGTCTTTCGACCCATCACGACAGGAGCGCCCATCGTGATCCGGCGAAAGCGCTTCAGGTCCTCGGGGAGGCGAACGAGCAGCGCGCCGTCGCGGCCAATGCCGCCGTCGCGGGCGACCGCGGCGACGATGCTGACGAAGGGTCGAGACATGGCCGCGATTGTGGCCGCCGCGCGCCGCGATAATCGTGACTTTCGCGCTCTCGTCTTTCATCTTGAAGCTACCCGTCGCCGCCGATCCCGAAGCGCTCGCCGCATGGCGCGCGGCCGCCGCCCGCTCCGCGCCGGGTGGCGATGTGTCCCGACTCGACTGGGTGACGCCCGAAGGGATCGTCGTCAAGCCGCTCTACACCGCGGCCGACGTCCAGTCGCTGCCAGCGACCGACACGCTGCCTGGCTTTGCACCCTACGTGCGCGGCCCGCAGGCGACGATGTACACGGTGCGGCCCTGGACGATCCGTCAGTACGCCGGTTTTTCCACTGCCGAGGCCTCGAACGACTTCTATCGCAAGGCGCTCGCCGCCGGCGGCCAAGGCATCAGCGTCGCCTTCGATCTCGCGACCCACCGCGGCTACGACAGCGATCACCCCCGCGTCGTCGGCGACGTCGGCAAGGCGGGCGTGGCGATCGACTCGGTCGAGGACATGAAGATCCTCTTCGACAGGATCCCGCTTGACACGGTGAGCGTGTCGATGACGATGAACGGCGCCGTGCTGCCGGTGCTCGCCGGCTACGTCGTCGCGGCCGAGGAGCAGGGCGTCGCCGAGAACAAGCTGTCGGGGACGATCCAGAACGACATCCTCAAGGAGTTCATGGTTCGCAACACCTACATCTATCCGCCAGCACCGAGCATGCGGATCGTGGGCGACATCATCCAATACACGACCGAGCGCATGCCGCGCTTCAACTCGATCTCGATCTCGGGCTATCACATCCAGGAGGCGGGCGCGAACCAGGCGCTCGAGCTCGCCCTGACCCTTGCCGACGGGCGCGAGTACGTGCGCACGGCGATCGCCCGCGGCCTCGACGTCGATGCCTTCGCCGGCCGGCTCAGCTTCTTCTGGGCGATCGGGATGAACTTCTATCTCGAGATCGCCAAGATGCGCGCCGCGCGCGGGCTCTGGCACAGGATCATGAAGGAGTTCGAGCCGAAGGAGGCGAAGAGCTCGATGCTGCGCACGCACTGCCAGACCTCCGGCTGGTCGCTGACGGCGCAGGACCCGTACAACAACGTCGTGCGCACGACGATCGAGGCGATGGCCGCGGTCTTCGGCGGCACGCAGAGCCTGCATACCAACTCGCTCGACGAGGCGATCGCGCTGCCGACCGAATTCAGCGCCCGCATCGCCAGGAACACCCAGCTCGTGATCCAGGAGGAGACGCACATCACGTCGATCGTCGACCCGTGGGCGGGCAGCTACGCGATGGAGTCGCTGACCCAGGAGATGGCCGACGCCGCCTGGAAGATCATCGAAGAGATCGAGGCCATGGGCGGCATGACCAAGGCCGTGCAGAGCGGCTGGGCCAAGCTCAAGATCGAGGCGAGCGCGGCCGAGAAGCAGGCGCGCATCGATTCCGGCGCGGACGTGATCGTCGGCGTCAACAAATACAAGCTCGGCGAAGAAGCTGCGATCGATACCCTCGACATCGACAACCACGAGGTGCGCGAGAACCAGGTCGCGCGCCTGCGTGCCGTGCGCGAGAAGCGCGATGCGGCCGCCGTGCGCGACGCGCTGGCGGCGCTCACCCGGAGCGCCGAAAGCGGCGAAGGTAACCTGCTCGACCTCTCGATCCAGGCGATGCGCCTGCGCGCCACGGTCGGCGAAGTGAGCGACGCGCTCGAGGCCGCATGGGGACGGCACCGCGCCGACACGCAGAAGGTCTCGGGCGTCTACGCCAGGGCCTACGACGGCGCCGAAGGCTGGGACCAGCTCAAGACCGAGATCTCAGCCTTCGCCGAAGCCGAAGGCCGGCGCCCACGCGTCTTGATCGCCAAGCTCGGCCAGGACGGCCACGACCGCGGCGCGAAGGTCGTCGCCTCGGCATTCGCCGACCTCGGCTTCGACGTCGACATCGGGCCGCTGTTCCAGACCGCCGAGGAATGCGCACGCCAGGCGATCGAGAACGACGTCCATGCGATCGGCGTGTCGACGCTCGCCGCCGGCCACAAGACGCTGGTGCCGGCGCTGATCGCAGCGCTGAAGCAGCAGGGCGCGGGCGACATCGTCGTTTTCGTTGGCGGCGTCGTGCCGCGGGGTGACTACGAGTTCCTCTACGACGCCGGCGTCAAGGGCATCTACGGCCCGGGTACGACGATCCCGGCGAGCGCGAAGGACGTGCTCGAGAAGATTCGCAGGGCGCGCGGCTTCGCCTCGGCGGAGGCTGTGCTGTAATACGGTATTGCAAGCACTTTCAGGATTCGAAGATGGCTGTCTCCGTACGCATGGATCCCCTGCTGGAGATCGAGCTCGAACAGGCGGCACAGCGGCAAGGCCTGACCAAGTCGCAATTCATCATCGCCGCGGTCGAGCGAGCGCTGGGTCGCAAGAACCCGTACGAGCTGATGATGGCGCTCAAGGCCGAAGAGCCGCGTTCACGCCATCGTGCCAACGCTGCGAAGGCCGGCGTCGAGCAGCCGTACGAGACGGCGACGGCCAAGGCCGCGTTGCGTCGCAAGCTCAAGACCAAGCACGGTGCCGGCAGCGCTCGTTGATGCGGGGCCGATGGTCGCGCTGTTCGGTGTCAACCAACCGCGAACGCCGCACTACCGCGCCTTGCTCCGGCAGGCGGGAGATGAGTTGTGGTCGCTCGCGACCACCTGGCCGTGCGTGACCGAAGCGAGCTACCTGCTCGATGCACCTCAGCGATATACCCTGCTGCGCTGGGTCGCCGCTGCCGGAGTGGCCGTCTTCCCGTTCGCGCAGGAAGATCTCGAGGCAATGGTCGCGCTGATGCAGCGTTTTACGGAGTCGCCGCGAACCGAAATGGATCTGGCCGACGCGTCGCTGGTCTGGCTCGCGGCCGACAGCGGCGTCAAGCGCGTGATGACGATGGACGTTCGTGACTTCTCGCGTTATCGGCTGCCCGACGGCAGCCGCTTCGAGTTGCTGTGATCGAGGCACTGCTCGCGGCCATCGCTGGCGCCGATCCCGTCGCCCGACGCCGTGCGATCGCCAAGGCGATCACGCTCCTCGAATCTAGCCGCGCCGATCATCGCGAGCGCGCCGACGCTTTCCTCACCGCCTTGCCCGAGCCGGAGACGCCGGCATTTCGCGTCGGCGTCTCCGGCGTGCCCGGTGTCGGCAAGTCGACCTTCATCGAGACCCTGGGCCTGCAGCTCATCGCGGCCGGCCATCGCGTCGCCGTGCTCGCCGTCGACCCGAGCTCGAGCGTCTCGGGCGGCTCGATCCTCGGCGACAAGACGCGCATGGAGCGGCTCTCGGTCGACCCGGGCGCGTTCATCCGGCCGAGCCCGAGCGGCGGCACGCTCGGCGGCGTCGCGACGGCGACGCGCGAGGCGATCCGCGTGGTCGAGGCGGCGGGCTTCGACATCGTCGTCGTCGAGACCGTCGGTGTGGGCCAGAGCGAGTCGGCCGTCGCCGGCATGACGGACATGTTCGTGCTCCTGCAGCTGCCCAACGCCGGCGACGACCTGCAGGCGATCAAGAAGGGCGTGATCGAGCTCGCCGATCTCGTCGTCGTCAACAAGGCCGACATCGACCCCGCCGCCGCGGCTCGGGCGGTCGGTCAGATCGAGTCGGCGCTGCATCTCGTCGCCCGGCGCGACGACGGCGCCTGGACGCCGCGCGTCCTGGCGACGAGCGCGCTCGCCGCCGACCA
>JAYVVB010000331.1:0-5317 GCA_043787455.1 Rhizobacter sp. | reverse complement strand
GGCCGCCGACCTTGACGTAGGTTTCGTCCATCCGCCAGCTTCGACCCACCGGGCGCTTGCGCCGGCGAAACATTGCCGTGAGCACCGGCAGCATCTTGAGCGCCCAGCGGTGCACCGTGGAGTGATCGACGAACACGCCGCGTTCAGCCATCATCTCTTCAATGTTTCGAAAGCTCAGCGGGTAGGCCGCGTACCAGCGCACCCACACCAGCATCACTTCCAGCGGGTAGTGCATCCGCTGGACCGCCCGGCTCAGCGCTTCGGTCATCTTCAAACGGTCAAACTTCATCGGCTGACCCTACCAACCGCGCTTATCGCGACAGAACCCGATCGAGCGCCCGCCATCGCAGCCGATCAGATAGTCGCACGCCACCTTGAACACGGCACCCCCGTCGAGCGCGTGGCCGGTCGCGACGACACCGGATACGTCCTGCGTGCAGTCGTCAATCGAAGCCCGGTCGACGATGCGCACGCCCTTCGTCGCTTCGGCTTGCGCGAAAAAGAGCGGCTCGAGGTAGATCTGGTTGATACGGTGCGCCGGCTCAGGCGTCGGCCAACCGGTGTCCGGACCACCAGTCGCGGTGTAGCGGTCGCGGCGGCACGGGATCGGAATGCGCGAAAGCTCCGCGCCAGTCGTCGTGGTTCGATACGCAACGTCGTTCGGATAGTCGGCCGGCAACCCGGCGTCGCGCACCTGCTGCACGAAGCCGAGCTGGCGGAAAACCTCCATCGAGCGCGCCGCGACATGGTTGCACTTGACGCTCGGGGCCTGGCCGCGGTGCCGCGTCTCGACGACGAGCACGTCGATGCCGCGCTGCGCGAGGTCGATCGCGAGCACCAGGCCGACCGGCCCGGCGCCGACGATCAGCACCTGTGCCTCGTCCCGCGTCATTGCGGCAACCACCCGGTCTTTTCGATGCAGCCGCTCAGAAGAGCACCGTCAGGTTCTTCGCGAGAAGCACGCTCTGGTAGAGCGTGATCTCGCGGCGTGCCAGCTTCCACCCTGCGGCGGTCCGGCGCAGGACGTCGTCGCGCCTGCCGACGAAGAAGTACTCCTCGTGTTCGCATCGGTTCTGATACACGAGCAGGCGGCTCGTCACGCTCGCCTCGTCCTCGCCGGCAGCGTTCGTTTCGAGCCCGGTGACCTGCACGTTCGAGACCATTCGGCAGACCCGCGACAGCGGCTCCTCGGCCCAGTGCACGCCGGTCAGGATCTGCTCGACGCGCTTGGTCAACGTCCACTTGCCTTCGTTGAACCAACTCATGTCCTTCTCGCGCCGCGTCTTCTCGTGGGCTGCGTGTTGGCCGTACTTCACGTTGAACATCATCGGCATGAAGTATTCGAGGTCGTCGGAGAGCGTCGCCAGCCACTCGCGGAACTGCCGCCCGTCGAGCATCTCGGCCTCGTCGTAGAGAAATTCCTCGGCCTCGCGCCGGACCTCGAAATATCGCGTGTCGCGCGGCAGGCGGGCGCGCTTCGCCACATCGACTTCCGATTCCGGGACTGGTGCTTGCAACGTCTGATTCATTTCGGTTTTCAAGTGTCTCGGTGGCGAGGTGTTCGATCGTGGTTCACGACTTCGCCGGTACCGGGCCGCCTTGGTTCGCGAAGCAGCCGACATCGATTACCGTGCCGGAAATCGCCGCAGCTTCGTCGGAGAGCAGGAACGCAATCGCATTCGCGAGGTCGACGCCGCTGGTTGGCCGACCTGCTGCAGAGCCCGGTGCGCCACGGCGCAGGAACGTTTCGACGTCGCCGCCCAGGCGGCCGACGCTCATTCCGGAGATGATGCCGCCGCCGCCCGGCACGACCACGTTGATTCGCACGTGAGCGTGGAAGTGGTCGTATGCCATCGCGCTGCTGAGCGCGAAGATGCCGCCCTTGCTCGCTGCATAAGCGGCCATGTTCGGCTTGCCGTGCCCGGCGCCCGAGCCAACGTTGACGATCGCGCCGCCCCCTTGTCCGATCATCTGGGGCAGCACGGCGCGGCTCATCAGGTACGTGCCTTTCAGGTTCACGCCAACGATGCGGTCGAACAGGGCCTCGTCAGTGTCGAGCACGCTGCCGAGTGGCCCGATGGCGGCGTTGTTGACGAGGCAGTCAATGCGGCCGTGGCGCGCCAGCGCATGCGCGACGACGCAGGCCACATCGGCGGCACGCGAGACGTCGGCTTCGAGCACGTCGGCCTCGACCGAAGCAGCGTCGAGCCGGGCGCGGAGATCGCCCATGCCTTCGGCGGTGCTCGACACCTGGCGCGCGGCGAGCCCGAAGGCGATGACGCGATGGCCGCGTCGCGCCAATTCGACCGCGACCGTCGCCCCCAAGCCGTAGGTGGCACCGCTGACAATGGTGACGGGTGAGGGCATGCGCCGGCTCGCTCGAAAGAAGGCGCCGCTGTGCTCAGCCCGCGACGCTCGCCGGACCGCGGTCGTGCCGGCCGAGCAAGGTGTCCCAGTCGGCCCCATTCATGTAGTCCCGCCAGCGCCGGTAGAACTGGCGCGGGTTTTCTTCGCTGACCTGCAGGCTCACGTTGCCCGGCAGCGGACCATCGGCCTGCACCTTGCCGAGCGACTGCTGGTAGTTGAACGGATAGCGCCGCGCGATCACGCCGCGGCTGCCGGCGGTCGCATAGTTCCAGTTCTCCATGTCGTCCTGCTCGGTCATGCCGGCAGGCCCCGAATAGCGCATGTAGTAGGCGCGAAGAAAGTCCTTCACCTGCTGCGGCGCGTCGGCATCGACAAGAAAGAAGCGCCAGGCTTCGGTCGACTCGGGGCTGTTCGGGTGCCAAACGCAGATATTTCTCGGCTGGCTGCCATGGAACGAGGCGTTCGGATAGATCGTGCCGACGAATGGCACCAGTCGGTGGCGCTCACCCATGCGACGTTTGCGCTCGGCATGGCAGTGACGGAAGTATTCAGCGATGACAGGGTTGTCTCGGTAGGTGTCGACGAACACGCTGTCTTCGGGCATCAGCGCGCTGTGCACGCCGTGGCCGGCCGGAAAATTGATCCAGAGGTGCTGCGCGTGCTGCAGTTCGTTGTCGCGTCGACCCTTCACGCCAGCCTCAGCGCTGGGCCCGATGCCGATCATGTCGACCGAGCGGTGGCTGACGTTGTGGTACGTGTCGCCGAGAAAGTTTTCGGCGGCGAACTTCCAGTTGCATGGGATCACCCACTTGTGCACGCCGACCAGCACCTCCGAGCCCCCTTCGCGTCCGTCGCGGCAGTCGAGCGCGAGGTCGAGGTGCTCCTTCGCGTCGCCGAGATAGGTCAGGAAATCGGGCGCGCTGTCGTCCCAGGTGGCCCAGACCGTACCCTTGTAAAGCGCCATCTGCGGCACTTCGATCAGCGACCATTCGGCCTTGTCGAGACGTTCTTCGTACAGGCCCTTGTATTGCGGCACGCCAGTCAGTCGGCCGTCGGTCGCGTAGCTCCAGCTGTGGTACGGGCAAACGAACATCGACGTGTTGCCGTGGTCGTACTGGCACACCTTCATGCCGCGGTGCCGGCACGAATTCAGCAGCACGTGGACCTTGCGCTGCTTGTCGCGCACCAGGATCACCGACTCGGCGCCCATGCGCGAGGTGGTGTAGTCGCCCGAGTGTGGAATCTGGCTTTCGTGGCCGACGAAAAGCCATGCGCGCGTGTAGACCTTTTCGAGCTCGGCTTCGTAGATCTCGCGGCTCGAGAAGATTTCGCGGCCAATGCGGCCCTCCCGCAGGTCGACCAAGCCGTCGTAGCGCGAGGCGGATGGCATGGAAATCATGGGGATGGGCCGCGCTCAGTCGGCGCGGATGCCGGCACTCTTTGCCACAGCGTTCCACTTCGCCAGGTCGCCGGTGATCCGGCGCCCAAACGCAGCCGCGTCGGTGTTGCCGGGTTCCATGCCGATTCGCTCAAGCGCGGCGATGACGTCCTTTTCGGCAAGGATGTCCTTGAGCGCATCACGCAGGATGTTCGTCACGTCGACCGGTGTTCCCTTCGCCACCACGAGGCCAGTCCAGATTGCCACGTCGTAGCCGGGCACCCCGGCCTCAGCGACGGTGGGCACGTCGGGCAGTACCGGCGAGCGCTTTGCGGTGGTGACGGCCAGCGCCCGGATCTTGCCGGCCTTGATGTGCGGCATCAGCGGCGAGATGTCGAGCACCGCAACCTCCACATTGCCGGCGAGCAGCGCGTTCAATGTCGGCGCGGTGCCCTTGAACGGGATGTGCGTGAACTTGATGCCGGTGTCGTGCGCGAGGATCTCGGCGGCGAGTTGGAATGTCGATGAGCCGACGCCGTGGTTCAGCGAGCCGCTCGGCGCCTTCTTCGCGGCTTCGACGAGGCCCTTCATGTCCATGATCGGCAAAGCCGCGTTGACTGCGACCACGAGCGGGAACGAGCCGAGCAACGCGATCGGGGTGAAGTCCTTCACCGGGTCGTAGGGCAGCTTGGAATAGAGCGCCGGATTGATCGTCAGCGCGCCGCTAGACGCAACGAAGAGCGTGTAGCCGTCGGGCGCCGCCTTCGACGAATACTCGGCCGCGATGATCGACGCGGCGCCGGCCTTGTTGTCGACGATGAATGGCTGCTTCAGCCGCTCCTGCAACTTCGACGCGATCAGGCGCGCGAGGATGTCGTTGGTACCGCCCGGCGCGAAGCCGACCACCACCTTGACCGGCTTGTCCGGGTAGCTCGACTGAGCCTGGCCAGCGCCGGCGCTAGCAAACGCAGCGAGCGCGACCAAGGCATTGCAGGCAACGCGTCGAGAACGGTGCATGGCGTGGGTCTCCTTGGATATTTGGATGGCGAGGAAGGCGGGGAATGGCGGGGCCTCGCAAGAAACGCTGCCCCGCGCTACCAAAATCCATTTTGAGATGTTCGCACAATGGACACGTAGTCCATTCTACGAACACAATGGTGCATGTCAACCGACGCTCGCAAGCTCGCTGCATTGAAAGGCCGGGTCAAGCCGGCCGTCGGGCCTTCGGCCACCCGAAAGGTCGCAGTTGCAATCGCAAAGAAGGCGCCAGTTTCCGGACGGGTCGCAGCGGCGGTCGCAACGGCCGCATCGCACGCCCCACCGGCTGCCACGCGTGTGGAAAGAGGCGGCGACAACGTCCGCGCCGTTGACCGCGCGCTCGCGGTGCTGCTCGCGTTCACGCCGCAGGACCACGAGCTCAGCGTCGGCGAATTGCAGAAGCGGGTCGACCTGTCGCGGCCGACGCTTTACCGGTTGCTCTACACGCTCGAGCAGAAAAGCTTTCTTGTCGCCGACGGCGAACCGCAACGCTTCCGTCTCGGCCCCTCAGTGGCCCGGCTCGCGCATGCCTGG
>JAYVVB010000330.1:0-7178 GCA_043787455.1 Rhizobacter sp. | reverse complement strand
GATTGCTCCCGTGCTGCCGTTCGACTTGCATGTGTAAGGCATGCCGCCAGCGTTCAATCTGAGCCAGGATCAAACTCTTCAGTTCGATCTTGAATTTTGCTCAAAGAATTGAAGTGAACTTCACTTGCATGAAAATTCAATTCAGTGAGCGTTTAAGGTCCATCAGACCTGAGTCTTGCGACTCAGGCACCCGGCCTCGAACGCCCACACTTATCGGCTGTCAGTTTTTAAAGAGCGGGCCTTGCGGCGGCTGAAGACTACAAAAGCAGCGATCAGCGAAGAGGACGATTCTCGCACGCTCGGCAGAGGCCTGTCAACCCTTGGGGCTGTTTGGACTGCAGCGCGATGGGGACGACCAGAGCCTCGTGAACTCCCCGCGGCGAGCTTTCGAGTCTACATCGCTGGCGCGGCGCTGACAAGTGACCGGATCCCAACCGGACTATCGACCGCGATCGCCTGGCACTCACGCTCGGGATCGTCGGCAGCCAGCACGCGATCGATCACCGCGGCCCACCGACTCGCGTCAGTGGCGAGGATTCGCTCCTTGATCGTCCCGATCTGCGATGGATGCATCGAGAAGCTGCGCAGCCCCATGCCGAGCAGGAGCTCGGTGAAGGCGCGATCGCCTGCCATCTCGCCGCAGACGCTGACGTTCTTGCGTAGGCGATTGGCGCAGGCAACGGACTGCGCCACCAGCTGCAGGACGGCCGGATGCCACGGGTTGTACAGATGCGCCACTGATTCATCGGCGCGATCGATGGCAAGCGTGTACTGGATGAGGTCGTTGGTGCCGATCGAGACGAAGTCGAAGTGGCGCAGGATCGTCGGCAGCATCAGCGCCGCCGCCGGGACTTCGATCATCGCGCCGAGCTCGACGGAGCCGTAGGCGCGGCCGGCGTCGTCGAGCTGCTGGCGCGCCCGAGCCAAAGCATCGATCGTGTGACGAACCTCGCTGAGGTGGGCGACCATCGGGATCAGGATCCGCACACGGCCATGCGCGGCTGCGCGCAGGATGGCGCGCAGCTGCTGGCGAAACATTGCCGGCTCCGACAGGCTCCAGCGGATCGCGCGCAGGCCGAGCGCCGGATTGAGCGCGTGCTCATGACGAAGCTCGTTCGCCGACATGCGGTCGAGCGCCTTGTCGGCGCCGATGTCCACGGTGCGGATCGTCACCGGCCGGCCGCGCATCGCTCGCACGGCGATGCGATAGGCCTCGAACTGCTCGTCTTCGCCAGGCAGCTCGCCTTCCCGGTTCATGAACAGGAACTCGCTGCGGAAAAGGCCGATCCCGGCCGCACCCGCGGCGAGCGCGGCGGCCGCGTCGCCCGGTTGCTCGATGTTCGCGAGGAGCTCGACCCGCTCGCCGTCGAGCGTCACCGCAGGCAGGTGCCGCAGACGCGCCAGCCCGGCGCGCTCCCGATCGCGCCGCAGCTTGAGCGCGCGGTATTCGGCCACGACCCGGGGCGACGGATCGACGATGACGATGCCCGCGTCGCCGTCGATGATCACCCAGTCGTCCTGGCGGATCAGGCGGCTCGCCTCGCGCGCGCCGACGACCGCGGGAACGTCCATGCTACGCGCGACGATCGCGGTGTGCGAGGTCCTGCCGCCGACGTCGGTGACGAAGCCGAGGAAGACGCCACCCTTGAACTGCAGCATGTCGGCCGGCGAGATGTCGCCGGCCACCAGCACGAGCGGATCGCCCTTGCTCTGCTCGGCCGTCACCACGTGCGCGACCGGTGCCGCGCTGCCCTCGGCGTCGCGCGACAGCGCGCCGAGCAGCCGCTCGACGACCTGCTCGAGATCGGCCTTGCGTTCGCGCAGGTACTCGTCCTCCATCTCGTCGAACTGGCGCGCCAGCACTTCGAGCTGGGCCGACAGCGCCCACTCGGCGTTGTAGCGACGCTCGAGGATCCACTGCTTGGTCGCGCCGGTGAGCGTGTCGTCGTGCAGGAGCAGCAGATGCACGTCGAGCAGCGCCGAGAGTTCGGCCGGCGCCTCGATTGGCAGGTCGCGCTGCATCGTGCCGAGCTCGCGCGCAACTCCGTCGCGGGCATTGCGCAAGCGCTCGATCTCGGATTCGAGATCGGCCTCGGCAACGTAGTAGTGCGCGACGTCGAGCCGGCTCGACGCGACCAGGCCGGCCCGGCCGATCGCGATGCCTCGCGAGACCGGCAAGCCGAACAGCTGAAAGCTCATGAAAACGATCCTAGCAGCGAGACCGCGTCCCACGCGCGCGTTCGTGCGGTCGACCGCCGGGTCGCTGCAAGAGGCTATTGCCCTTCGCCGAACTTGTCTTCGAAGATCGCGACAAGTGCCGCCAGCGCTTCCACTTCGTCGACACCGTCGGTCTCGATCTCGACATCGGCGCCCAAGCCTGCGGCCAGCATCATCACGCCCATGATGCTCTTGGCGTTGACGCGGCGGCCCTGACGGGACAGGAACACCTCGCTCTTGAAGCTGCCGGCCAGCTTGCTGAGCTTGGCCGACGCGCGGGCATGCAGCCCGAGCTTGTTACTGATCCTGATCGTCGACTTGATCATTGCCTCGGGTCTTGCGTGTTTGGTTCTGTGGGCGCGCGGTCGCCACCTGCATCACGCCCTGCGTCGCGCCGGCCACGGCGCGGGCGAGAACCGCGTCGAGTGACTCGTTCTGATAGCACAGGGTGCGCCAGAGCATGGGCACGTTGACGCCGGTAACGACCTTCACGTGGACGCCATCGGCAAGGCGCTGCGCGATGTTGCAGGGCGTCGCGCCGAAGACATCCGTGAGGATCAACACGTCGGGCTGGGCGAGGCGCTCGACCATCTGCCGCCCCTGGGCTTCGATCTCCTCGACCGGCACATTCGGCAGGATGTCGAGGGCCCCGAGCTGGCCGGCGCACTCCGGAAACGCGTGCTCGGCCACGGACTTCAGAGACGACGCGAGCGGCGCATGAGCGATGATCAGAAGTCCGGGCATTGGCAGTCGATTATGGGAGCCGGCATGGCGGGCGACTCAGGGCAAGCGAATCGAACCGAAGAAGGTGTCGATCGCTTCGCGGTCGACCGGCTCGTCGGCGCCGATCACCGTCGCCTGGAAAAGAGTCAATCCCTTAACGAAAAAGGCGGCGTGCTCGACGACACGGCGCCCATCCGGCCCCTGGCCGACGATGCGCAGGCGTACGCTTTGCGCGTTCGGCGTCGACCCCGGAAGCACTGGCATCGCTTCGACGGTGGCAGCGCCGCGGATGTTGGCGATCGCCTGAGCGCGCAAGGCCTCGAGCAGCGGCGTCACGCGAGCCGGGTCGGCGACGTCGGCAGCGGCGAGGGCAAACGCGGAACCGGCGGCCGTGCAGGAGTGAAGGCGCAGCGGGACGGTCTGATCGCCGAGTCGCACCGGCCGCTCCTGGCGCTCGAGTCGGCACGGGACCAGCATCGTCACGCCGGTGCCTTCGGGACGCGTCTCGCGCCAGTCGAGCGCGGGCGAGCAGGCGAGGAGCGCCATCGCCGCGACGAGCCCGGCAAACGCCGGCGGAATCCCGCCCGCTCGCCTCGCTGTCGTCGTCATTGCATCATTATCCCGGCGCCGATGCAGCACGCCGCGGGGACAATCGCCGCATGAGCGATGCGACCTACCCCGCGCCGATGGCCCTGACAGGCCTGCGCGTTCTCGACCTGTCGCGCGTGCTCGCCGGACCCTGGTGCACGCAAACACTGGCCGATCTCGGTGCCGACGTGATCAAGGTCGAGCGACCCGCCCGCGACGGCGCGCCGGGCGGCGACGACACCCGCGGCTGGGGCCCGCCGTTCGTCCGCAACAGCCAGGGCGCGGAAGCGGGCGATGCCGCCTACTACCTCGGCATCAATCGCAACAAGCGCTCGATCACGATCGACATCTCCACGCCGCTGGGCGCGCAGCTGGTGCGCACGCTCGCAGCGCGATGCGACGTCTTCATCGAGAACTTCAAGGTCGGCGACATGGCCCGCCACGGCCTCGACGCGCCCAGCCTGCTCGCCCTGCAACCGCGACTCGTCTACTGCTCGATCACCGGCTTCGGACAGACCGGTCCCTATCGCGAACGCGCCGGCTACGACTACGCCATCCAGGGCATGGGCGGGCTGATGAGCGTCACCGGCCCGTCGCGTGCGGAGATCGCCGACGACGCTTCCGGCGGCGGGCCGCAGAAGGTCGGCGTCGCGGTCGCCGACCTCTTCACCGGCATGTACGCCGCGACCGCCATCCTCGCCGCGCTGCGCCACCGCGACCTCACCGGTCAGGGCCAGGCGATCGACTTGGCACTGCTCGACACCCAAGTCGCGATGCTCGCCAACCTGGGCGCCGGCTACCTCGCCACCGGCGTCGCGCCGCAGCGCGCCGGCAACGCGCATCAGAACATCGTGCCCTACCAGGTGTTCGAGGTCGCCGACGGCCACATGATCCTGGCGGTGGGCAACGACGGCCAGTTCACGCGCTTCTGCAGGGTCGCCGGCTGCAGCGAGCTCGCCGTCGACGAGCGCTTCGTACGCAACGCGGGTCGCGTCCGCCATCGCGACGTGCTCGTGCCCCTGCTCGCCGCCCAATTGAAGCTCAAGCCGCGTGCGCAATGGCTGGCCGCACTCGAAGAGGCCAAGGTGCCGGCGGGTCCGATCAACGATCTCGCCGAGGTCTTCGCCGACCCGCAGGTACGCTCGCGCGAGATGACCGTCGAGATGCCGCATCCTGTCGCAGGCTCGGTGCGGCTGGTCGCGAGTCCGATCAAGCTCGGCGCGACTCCCGTGCGCTACCGCTACTCTCCGCCCGAGCTCGGCGTCGACACCGACGCGGTCCTCGCCGAGTTCGGCTTCGACGCTACCGAGATCACCGCCCTGCGCTCCGCCGGCGCGATCTGAGTCGTTTTTTCGACGCACGAAGAGTGAACAAGTTGTCACATTCGACGCATTTGTGAGGCCGACCGGCCCGGCAGGCAAGTCGGGTCTGGCGTCATACGAGGCGGGCGCACACACTCCTTCATGGCACTGGCGACTCGACGCCAGGGGCGACAGCGAGCGGCGCTCACAGCCCTCGTCCAGCGTTGCCGCGACCCCTCGTCTGGTGGGTCCGCGGCACTCTCCATTCGAGCAAAGTCCGGTCATGTCCAACGTCCTTCGCGCCGCAGCAGACTCCTCGAGCGGCATCGCTCCGCCCCCCCACGACGACCTGCGCTGGCACGAGCTCGTATCGCAGGTCGGGGTCGAGATCGCCGAGCCGCTGACGGCCGCGCTCGAGCGCATCCACGTCCTCGCCTCGACCGGCAAGATCGACCGCGCCGGCCTGCGCGCCCTGCGCGACGAGGTCGAGCAGGCGCGTCAGGCCGGAATGATCGGCCAGCAGCTCACCCGCTTCGCCTCCGGCCGCGTGCGCCAGTCGCATGAAGTGCTGCAGCTCGAGGAGGTGCTGAAAAGCGTGCTCGCGCTGCGCACGCGCGAGACCCAGGCGCGCGGCATCGCCCTGAAGCGCGACCTGAAGTCGGCGCGCGTCATCGTCGACGGCTCGCTCCTCTTCAGCCTGCTCAACGCGACCCTCGACTGGTCGCTCGCCAACGCTCACGCCCACATCGAGTTCGGTGTCGACTTCAAGACCTGGCCGGTGCACGCGCGCCTGACCTGCCGCTTCGCCAATCGCCCGGCCGACCAGGTCGACGAGAGCGTGACGATGGCCGTGCCGCCGCGCCTCGACTCGCTCACCTGGCGCCTGATCGAGCAGACAGCCTGGACGATGGGCCTCGCCCTCGAGCGCAAGGACGTCGCCGGCGTGACCACGATGGTCCTCGAATTCCCGAAGACCGCCGGCGACGAGATGGCAGGGCTGTCGGCCACGGAGGTCGACGAGACCTCGTCGCAGTCGGGCAATTCGAAGGCGCTGGCGGGCAGCCACGTGCTGGTGGTCGCATCGCGACGCGAGGTGCGCGTCGTGATCCGCGACGCCCTGCGCAACATGAGCATGCTCGTCGACTTCGTCGGCTCAGTCGAGGAGGCGGCGAGCTTCTGCCGCGAGGGCCTGCCGCACGCGATCATCATCGACTCGATCCAGAAGGGCAGCCGTTTCACCCATTTCCGCGACGAGATCGTCGGCGAGGTGCCCGACTTCGTCTTCATCGAGATCCTCGAGCAGGGCTCGACTTTCGAGATGTCGGGAACGAACGGCGCGCCGATGGCGCGGATCGGTCGCGACGTGATCGCCAGCTCGCTGCCGGCAGCGCTGATGTTCGAGCTCTCGCGAGGACTGTGAGCCGGCGCCGCGGTCAGCGGCCGAAGACCTTGGCGAGGATGGCGCTGCCGGTGCCGACGGGGTCGCTGCGGATCTTCTTCTCTTCCTCGCCGATCATGAGGTAGAGCCCGTCGAGCGCCTTGCCGGTGACGTAGCGCTCGATGTTGGCGTCGTCGCCCTTGACCAGGCCCATGCTCGCGGCCTTGCCCGCGACGGCGTTGAAGCGCGCAGCGAGATCGACCTTGGCGGTCTCGCGCTTGATGATCGGCAGGAAGCGCTCGCCGAGCGGATCGCGCGTCTTGGTCGCGAAGAAGCTCGTCACCGAATCCTGGCCGCCGGCGACGATGCTGCGTGCGTCGCCGACGCTCATCGACTTCACCGCGGATACGAGCAACGCCCTGGCCTCGGGAACGGCGGCCTCAGCGGCGCGGTTCATCGCCGTCACGAGCTCGTCGACGCGCTTTTGCTGGCCGGTGAACTTGAGCACCTTGGCCGCTTCGTTGAGAAAGCCAGGCAGCGGGATGCGCACCTTCGGGTTGCCGAGGAAGCCGTCGGGCCGGCCGAGCAGCTCGACGGCGGCCGACGCGCCGCGCTCGAGCGCGGCGCGTATCCCGGAAGTCGCGTCGGCGTTGCTGATCTCGTCGGCGCGGGCGGTGCGCGCTGCGCCCGCGAGCGCGGCGAGCCCGGCCAGGGTGGCAAAATCACGTCGTCGCATGGGATCTCCTCGACGGCCTCGCGCCGTCACCGCATTCTCGTCTTCCGGGCGTCGCTCAGCGGGCGCGCATGCCGATAACCGCGGCGCCGACGATGAGGAGCGCCGCGGCCGCGATCCACGACGTGAGCGGCCGCGCCGTCGTGACCGCGAGGAGCAGCGTCGAGGCCAGGGGCGTGAGATAGCTGAGGATGCCAATGCGGCGCGGATCGCCGCGCTTCAGCGCCGCGTCCCAGAG
>JAYVVB010000329.1:0-3078 GCA_043787455.1 Rhizobacter sp. | reverse complement strand
GCGTCGACGGCGACGGTGCTCGTCATTGGCGCCGTCGACGCGGTCGCAGGGCGCGCCGGAGGCACTGCCTTCGCCGGCACGTCGGTCGAGCGACGGCCGCCCGTCAGCTTGTTGAAGAGGGAACCGAACATGATCGCGAGGCTATGCCGCGCCAGCGGCGACGATCAGCCGATATGCGGCGCCATCCCGTCCCAGTTCGCTATCCGCAGGTGATCGTCGCGATCGTGATCGGCGTGTTGCTCGACTACTTCCACCCGCCGGCCGGCGAGGCGATGAAACCCTTGGGCGACACGTTGTGTGCCACAGGCACACAACCTCGCGCGCGCCTTGCCGCCGGCCTGCCCGGCTCCAGCGCGAGCGCTCCCATCGCGTTGACAGGCCCTAGTGCAGCGTGACTTTGGCGATGCTCTTCGCGTTCGGGTCCGTGACCCAGAGCGTGTCGAGGCTGCCGACCTTCGGTCCCGCCGTGATCGCGTTGAGCTGGACGTTCGGCAGGACACCGCCGAAGACCGAGATCACGCCGCTCGGCGTGATCCGGCCGATCAGCCCGTCGGAGTAGTCGGTGAACCAGACGTTGCCGTCGCCGGCCGCGGCGATGCCGCCGAAGAGCGTGAAGCCGCCCGTCAGGCCCGTGCTGAACAGTGTGACGTTGCCCGTCGCCGGATCGACCCGTCCGATCGCCGGGCCGCCGAAGCCGTTCTTCGCAAACCAGATGTGGCCGTCGGCGCCGGTCGTCATCGCCACGATCGTGCCGTTGACGGGCTTGGACGTGAACTCCGTGATCTGGCCTGACGGCGTGACGCGACCGATCAGGCTCGTCGAGGCGTAGGGGCTACTCTCCGCGAACCAGACGTTGCCATCGGGGCCGGCGGTGATCGACGTCGCGGGCGCCGTCAGGGGGCCGAATTCGGTCGCGGTCTGCGCGGTGACGTCGAAGCGGCCGATGCGCGGGCCGTTGTATTCGGTGAACCAGAGGTTGCCGTCGGGGCCGGTCGTGGCGACGTAGGCCTGCGAGCCGGACGTGATGCCCTTGCAGACGATGCGCACGAAGCTGTTGGCGGCCGCCGGCGGCGTGTTGCTGCAGCTCGTGACGCTGGTCGGCCCGGTCGCCGCCGTGCTGCAGCTCGTCGACGTGAAGGCATTGCCCGCGCTCGCCGGCGTGTCGGTGCAGGCCGCGACCAGCGTCGGTCCGGTCGTCGCCGTGCTGCAGGTGGTGTCGGTGAATGCGTTGCCGGAGCTCGCCGTTGCCGGCGTGCACGCGGCGACGAGCGTCGGTCCGGTCGGCACGGTGTTGCAGGTCGTCGTCGTGAAGCCGTTGCCGGCATCCGCCGAAGACGGCGTGCATGCGGCGGTCGGCGTCGGTCCGGTCGGCACCGTTCTGCAGGTGGTGACGCCGAGCACCGGCACGCAGCTGCCGGTCGCGACCGGTGCGCAGATCGACGTCGCCGTGCTGCACGACTGGTCCTGCGACGTGCGGACGTTGATCTGCGAAGTGCGGCGGCTGATCTGCGCCGTGCTGAGGCTGATCTGGAACGTGCTCTTCATCAGTGGCGTCGCGAACTCGCTCGCCACCTGCGTCGTGATGTCGATCTTGCCGATCGTGCCGGCGACACCGATGCCGGCTAGCGGATCGGCGAACCAGATGTGGCCGTCGGGCCCTCTCGTCAGCGGACCGGGATTGAAGGTCGCGATCACGGCCGGACCGGTGACCGGATAGCTGACAACGCCCGCCGCCGTCATGCGGCCGATCTGGTTGGGCGCGAAGCCGGCGCTGAACCAGATGGTGCCGTCACCCGCCTGGGCGATGCTGCCGCCGGCGAGCGCGGGCGTCACCGTGCCGGCAGCCGCCGACAGCTCGACCACCGTCGGGTCGCCCGGAGCAGGCGCTGGTGCGGGCGCCGGCGCTGGCGCCGGGGCAGGGGCCGGAGCGGGTGCGGGTGCCGGCGAAGGCGCGGACGCATCGACGACCTTGTTGCCGGAGAGGTTCGACGTCCCGGTTCCACCTCCGCAGGCGGCGAGGCTCGCCGCCAATGCGGCAACGAGACTGCGCCGCATGACCAAATCCATCATCGGGATGCCTCCTGTAGCACCCTTCGTGGTCGCAGCTTCCATGCCACGGCCAAAGGACGGAATAGCTCGCGAAATCTGTCGACTTGCGGCGCTGCGCCTCGCTGTCGGCCGGCGAGACTACCGCTCGTCCGCGCAGGAATGCCAGTCTTGCAAGCGATTGCGTGAATCGCAACCGGGCGAACGGCGTGCGCGCCGCCGCCGCGAAGGCTCAGCCGATCAGGCTTTCTTCACCCAGGCGCTGCACCAGCCGTTCGCCGCGACCTTCTTGCCACCAAAGATCGCGCAGGGCGCCGTTGGATCGGTGGCTTTGCCTCCGTAGAGCTGGCAGCCGTTGCACTTCTGCTCGGCACTGTGCTTTGGAAATTTATTGGCGTCGACTTTCGTCGTGTCGGTCTTGTAGCCGAGCGCCACTGCCTGCGGATCGGCCTCGTCGACGGCGGCGCCGGTCTGGGCCAGGGCGCCCGTCGCGATCGCGGTCGTGTATGCGGCGGCCTGGACGAGAAAGATACGGCGATGGATCGGGGTCATGGGATCTCCTTGATGCGGTGTCGGCGAATGGCGATGAAGAGCCTTTCCGCCGGACGATACCGCAGTCGTTCGAGGCCGGTCGCGACCGGCCGGGGCCGCTTGAAATGCGGCGTGCGCCCACCATGTGGCGACCTTCGCTGCGTCCGCGCCCCGCTTCGGGCGCCATTTCCGAAAGAACCGTCATGAAGAGATGGATGTTGAGCGTCGCGCTGGTGACGATGTCCGCGCTGGCCTGGGCTCTGCCCAGCCTCGAGGAGGTCGAGGCCCAAGTCGCGCAGGGGCACTACGCGCAGGCCGGGTCGATGATGAAGGAGGTCGTCGCCGCGAAGCCGAACAGCGCGCGTGCGCACTACGTCTACGCCGAGATCCTGGCCCACAACGGCAATCTGGCGCGCGCCGCCGACGAAGCGCGCTTGGCGCGCCAGATCGATCCCGGCCTCGGCTTCGCCACGCCCGAGAAGGTCAAGGCGTTCGAAGCCT
>JAYVVB010000328.1:0-3606 GCA_043787455.1 Rhizobacter sp. | reverse complement strand
ATCGAGCGAGCACTCGATGAAGCCGAGCGACGAGGCCTCATCCGGCGTGACCTGCATCGAATCGAGCCGACAACACTCGGATTCGACTTCCTGAACGATCTGCAACAACTGTTCCTGCCCGCCACGCGCTGACCGCGAGGCCAGCCCGGGGCGTTGCTCGAGCGTGCCGGCTGCGTGCATTCGACGCATTTGCCCGTCTTCCGGGGCTCATTTGCAGGCGTTTCATCGAGACCCCGCTGCTAGACTGGTCCGAAGCTCATCACCGCTTCAGTGCCCTCCAAGATCGATCCCACATCCGGCGACTCCGAAGCGCTCAGCCTTCATGGCGCGCTCCAGTTGTTGCAGCAGTCGGGGCATGTCCTGCCGGACCGCGAGGTCTCGCGCAGCGCGTGGCTGCAGGCGGTGATCGACGGTCTGTGCGAGCTCTCGAGCCGCGACCCGCTCACGGGTCTCGCGAACCGGCGCCAGTTCGAGCTCACGCTCGCAAGCGAGGTCGATCGCGTCGCCCGCGCCGGCGAGCCGGCGCTGGTGCTGATGATCGACATCGATCACTTCAAGCGCGTCAACGATGCCCACGGCCACCAGGCTGGCGACGTCGTCCTGAAGGCGGTTGCGACCGCGCTGCGCGACTGCATCCGGCCGATGGACACGGTCGCCCGCTTCGGTGGCGAAGAGTTCTCGATGATCCTGCCCAACTGTCCGCCCTCGTTCGGGATGATGGTGGCCGAGCGCATCCGCACTCACGTTCATTCGCGCGTCATCGGCATCGCTCCGGGCCAGAACGTCTCGGTAAGCGTATCGATCGGCGGCGCCTTCGCGCCGCAGTGGGTGCGCTCGTCGTCGCTGCTCTGGGTCGAGCGCGCCGACCAGCAGCTCTATCGAGCCAAGTCCGAAGGTCGCAACCGCGCCTGCCTTGAGCAGCCGATGGTCTCGCACGTCAGTGCCGAAGAAAAGGGCCTGCTCTTCGGCACCTCGCAGTTCCAGGAGTTTCAATGACGACGCGGGCCAGCATTCTGGCGGTAACGAGCGGCAAGGGCGGAGTCGGCAAGACCTTCTTTTCCGCGAACCTGGCTGCCGCGCTCGCGCGCCAGGGCGAGAAGGTGCTGGTGCTCGACGCCGACCTCGGCCTGGCCAATCTCGATGTGGTCCTGAACCTGCATCCCAAACTCACCCTGCACGACGTCTTCACTGGCAAGGCCATGCTCGACGAAGCGATCCTCGCCGCACCGGGCGGCTTCTCGGTGCTGCTCGCGGGCTCCGGGCTGGTGGAGTACTCGCGCCTCACGCCGCACGTGCGCGAGCAGCTCGTCGAGATCATCGACACCATCGCGCCCCGCTTCGACCGGATCCTGATCGACACCGGCGCCGGCATCTCCGACGTCGTGCTGCACGCGATCTCGCTCGCCGACGACGTGCTCGTCATCGCCACGCCCGAGCCGACCTCCATGACCGATGCCTACGCGACGATCAAGCTGCTCGTGACCCAGCAGGCCCGGCGCTTGATCCGCCTCGTTGTCAACCAGGTGAGCGTCACTGGCGAAGGCCGCACGATCAGGAAGCAGCTGCAACTCGTCGTCGATCGCTTCGTCGTTCCGCATCTCGACAACGGCAGCGGCGCCGCCGTGACGCTCGACCTTCTCGGCGAGATCCCGACCGACCCGGCAGTGCGCGACGCCGTCAAGCGCCGCGGCCTGCTGCTCGAGATCACGCCGGGGTCCCCGGCCGCCAAGGCCGTGTCCGCGATCGGCATGCGCATGGCCGTGCAGGTGCCGGTCGCGGCCGTCAAGGCGCAGGCCGCTTCGCGCCCGGCCTGAGCAGCACGAGGAGAGCGCCGTGGCCGCCATCGGCGGGCCGGGCGTGCGTGAAGGCCAGCACCGCGTTGCGTTGCACGAGCCACGACTTCACCTTCTGCTTGAGGACGGGCTCGCGACCCGGCGAGCCGAGGCCCTTGCCGTGAACGACGCGCACGCAGCGCAGGCCGTCGCGCTCGGCGTCGCGCAGGAACGCATCGATGCGCTCACGCGCCTGGTCGCGCCTGAGGCCGTGCAGGTCGATTTCGGCCTGCATCACCCAGACGCCGCGGCGCAGCTTGCGGACAACGTCGATGCCGATGCCGCTGCGGCGATACGAAAGCGCGTCGTCGGTGTCGAGCAGCGACTCGGCGTTGAACTCGTCGGAGATAGATTCGACCAGCGCCGCGGCTTCGTCGCGCTGGCGCTGGCGCGCGACCGGCGCCGGCCGCGGCTTGGCCGGAGGCGGCGCTGCGCCCTTGCGCAAGGCGATCACGGCGCCGACGCTGCGCGCGAACAGGTCGCGCTCGCGTCGCTCGGCGGCGTCGATCTCGAGCGCTCGCTCGTGCTCGGCGCTGGCCGCGACGTCGGCAGCACGCCGTTGCTCGTGCAGCGCGGCGCGTATGCGCGCCAGCTCGGCGAGCGACCCGGCCTTGCCCGACGCGCCGCGGCTCACAACAGCCCCCGCTCGGCGAACGAGACGACCGCCGCGCCGTGGCCGACGACGAGGTGGTCGAGCACGCGCACGTCGACGAGGGCGAGCGCGGCCTTCAAGCTCTGCGTCAGGAATTCATCGGCGCGCGACGGCTCGGCCACGCCCGACGGATGGTTGTGGGCGAGGATCACCGCCGCGGCGCCGACCTCGAGTGCGCGCTTGACGATCTCGCGTGGATACACGCTCGTCTGCGTCAGAGTGCCGCGAAACATCTCCTCGAGGCGGATGAGACGGTTCTGCGCGTCGAGGAAAAGCACGGCGAAGACCTCGTGCTCGCGGCCGCCGAGCTGCAGGTGCAGGTACTCCTTCACCTTGGCCGGGGCGTCGAACACCGGGCGGGCGCTGAGCTCGCTCGCCACCGAACGGCGTGCGAGCTCGAGCACGGCGGCGACTTCGGCGCGCTTGGCCGGGCCGAGTCCCTTGACGCGCTTGAGCTGCTCGGGCTCGGCACGGAGCAGCCCGGCGAGGCCGCCGAACGCGTCGAGCAACTGCTCGGCGAGCTGGAGCACGCTCGTGCCCTTGAGGCCGGTGCGCAGCAGGAGCGCGATCAGCTCGGCGTCGGCGAGCGCCTGCGGCCCGAGGGCCAGAAGCTTCTCGCGCGGTCGTGCCGAGGCGGGAATGTCCTTCAACATGGCGGGTCGGGTCGCGCGACGAGGTCTGGCTCGTAAAATGCGGCCTCAGTCTATTCCCTCGAAAGGCGCTCGCGTGAACCGTGTCGAGCCCGGCTCGTTCCTCACCTTGCACTATCGCCTGCGCGGCGACGACGGCGCGGCCTTCGTCGACACCTTCGCGACGCAGCCGGCGACGCTCTCGCTCGGCACGGGCGAGCTCGCGCCAGCGATGGAAGCACGCCTGATCGGCATGGAGGCCGGCAGCGAGCGGTCTTTCGCGCTCGCCGCGGGCGAAGCCTTCGGTCAGCCCGACCCCGGGCTCGTGCAGCGCGTCAGCCGCGCGCTGCTCGCGAAAGAGGGCGACGCCGACGATGACTACCGGGTCGGCGACGTCGTTCGTTTTCCCGCACCCGACGGCGGCACCATTGCCGGCGTCGTCCGCGGCATCGACGACGACTCGCTCCTTTTCGACTTCAACCACCCGCTCGCG
>JAYVVB010000327.1:0-4108 GCA_043787455.1 Rhizobacter sp. | reverse complement strand
CGCGACGAGGGCCCTCAGTCGCGGCGCGCGCGGGCGCGCCAGGCCTCGAGCCGCTTCTCGCCCGAGACGTGACCGAGATAGCGCGGCGCGACGCTCTCGATCGGCGTCGGCTCGATGCCGAGACGGTCGAGCCCGGGCGCCTTGCCGCTGGCGACGTTGGCGACGCGCATCGAGTCGACGTTGTCGCGCGACATCAGCGTCTTGCCGGGCAGGAGCTCGAGCATCAGCGCCTGCAGCTTGCCGAGCGCCAGCGGCAGCGCGAGGATCGGGCGCGGCGAGCCCGACCAGCGCCCGGCGGCTTCGACCAGCTCACGCAAGGTGTAGACGCGCGGGCCGCAGCATTCGATCGCGAGGCCGATCGTCGTCGGATCGTCGAGGCAACGCACGATCGCGGTCGCGACGTCGTCGACCCAGACCGGCTGGAAGCGGGCGTCGGCGCCGGCCAGCGGCATCACCGGGAAGATCGACTGAAGCGAGGCGAACAGGTTGAGGAAGCTGTCGTGCTCGCCGAAGATCACCGACGGCCGCAGGACGGTGAGATCGAGGCCCGCGGTGCGCAAGGCCGCTTCGCCGCGCGCCTTCGAGCGCTGGTACAGGCTCGGCCCGTCGACGCTCGCGCCGAGGGCGCTGACGTGGATGACGCGGCGCACGCCTGCCTTCTTGCACGCCGCGGCGAGGCGTTCGGGCAGGCGGACGTGGACGCGCTCGAACTCGGCTGCGCTGCCGTGCAGGATGGCGACGAGGTTGACGACGACGTCGGTGTCGCGCAGCAGCCGGGCCAGGTCAGCCTCGTCGTGGACGTCGGCTTCGGCGAGCTCGACCGTGGGCAGCAGCTGGAGGTGGCGCGCCCGGGCGATGCGCCGCGTCGCGACGCGGATCCGTCCGTCGGCACCGCCCGAGCGCTCGACGAGCTTTTCGCAGGCGCTGCGGCCGACGAAGCCGGTGGCGCCGAGAATGAGGAGGTTGGTCACTTCGCCTTTCGTGGGGCGCCGGCCCGAGCGCCGGCGCCCGATGATTCTCGCCGAGCGCTCGTGACCGGCGTCAGGGCAGGTCCTTGTCGAGCGGCGGGGCATTGGGATCGGCCGGGCCGATGGTCTTGCCGAGGCGCGAGCGCAGCACCGTCCCCTTGCCGCCGATCAGCGCCGCATAGTAGGTGCTGTTCGAGAGCACCTTCTTGACGTAGTCGCGGGTCTCGGGGAAAGGGATGTTCTCGACCCAGACCGCGGCGTCGAGCACCGGTCCGTCGCGCCACTTGCGCGGCCGGCCCGGGCCCGCGTTGTAGGCGGCTGCGGCCATCGCCTGCGAGCCGCCTGCATCGTCGAGGACGAGCTTCAGGTAGGCGTTGCCGAGCCTGAGGTTGGTGTCGCGGTCGACGATCGCGCCGGCGGAGTACGGCATGCCGATCTTCCTGGCCGTCCACTTCGCCGTCGCCGGCATGAGCTGCATCAGGCCGGCGGCACCGACGCCCGAGCGGGCATCGACGATGAAGCGCGACTCCTGGCGGATGAGGCCGTAGACGAAGGCCGGGTCGAGGCCGATCTCGCGCGCTCGCGCGACCACGTCCTTTCGGAGCGGCGTCGGGTAGCGCTGGTCCAGGTCGATCTCGGCCCGGGTTTTCTCACTGGTGTTGATGCAGCGATCCCAGACTTCGCGCTCGCAGGCGTACTGCGCGGCGGCGAGGAGCTCGCGGTCGCTCAAGCCCCGGATCGTGTAGTTCCACTCGCGCACGCCTTCGCCGCGCAGACCGATCGAGATCAGCATCACGGCGCGCCCGAATCCCGGCGCGGCGGCGGCGCCGCGCTCGGCCGCGGTCAGCGGCGCGGGCTTGGGCGGCAGCACCTGCGCCTGGCCGAGCTCCTCTGCGGCGAGCTCGCCGTAGTACCCGAGCTGCGGCGCGATGCTCGCGAGCAGCTCGCGGCTGGTCGCAAGCAGCGCCTCGCCCTCCTGCGAGTCGCGGGCCAGAGCCTGCAGGGCACGCGCCTTCCAGTAGACCCAGGCCGCGTCCTTCTGCTCCGAAGGCGACATCGCGTTGATCGCCTGCATCACCTGCTGCCAGCGCGGCCGGCCGTTGTCGGCGCGGAGCGCGGCGCGCGCCTTCCAGGCGAGAACGTCGTCGGAGGAATCGATCTCGCGCCCGCTCTTGCCCTGCACCTGGACGGCGCGCTGGAACTGGTTCGCGGCCTCGGGCTGGAGCTTGATCGCGGTCTGGCGCGCCACGCTGGACCACGCATACGAGGCCAGGTCGCCGGGCAGCACGCGTTCCCAGCGGCTGGCGAGCAGCGCCGCAGCCGAGTCGTTGTCGGTGGTCGCGAGCCGGGCGAGGGCGAGGGTGGTGAGCTCGGCGTCGCTGCGCGTCGCCGCCGACGCCTTCTTCGCGAGATATCGGGCGGGGCTGTCGATGATCTCGGACACCCCGGTCACGACGGCATCGGAGAGCAGGTCGGCCGCCTGTCGCGCGGCGCGCGGCCGGCCGGCCTCGATGCTCGCGCGGATCTTGTTCCAGACGTCGGGCGCGCCGATCAGCCGCGCCTCGGCCATCGTCGTTCCGAGGAAGGCGCAGCCGTCGTCGCTGTCCTTCTGCGCGAGCCAGGCCGCCATGCCGGCGTCCTTGGCGTCCTTGCCGGCCATCCGCTCGCCGGCGAGCGCGAAGCAGGTGACCTCGCGGTCGTCGTTCATGCGAAAGCGCGGGAACTCGGCGGTGAAATTGGCGCGGTCGCGGCGCCTCATGAGCTCGAGCAGCCAGTCGTTGCGCAGGCGATCCTCGACGTAGGTGCCGCTCCAGCGCTCTGCGAAGGCGGCAAACTCGGGCGGCTGGAGCTCGGCGAGGCGGTTCATCGTCTCCCAGTACTCGACCCACTGCGCGAGCGGGTTCTTCTCGGCCGCGGCCTGCGCACGCAATGCGGCGAGACGGGCGCGGTCGTGACGTCGGAAGGCGTCGCGCGCATCGGTGACCGTGGTCTCGAAGCCTTGCCCGTGCGCCGGGCGCGGCAAGACGGCGACGAGCGCCAGGCTCAGCGCCGCGACCGCGAGACGAAGACCGCGTCGCCGGTCTTGCCGATGACGGGTCACGGGCGACTCATATACTGGCTCGATCCGATCGTCGGTGGTCACTGGCATCCTGCTGATTCGTGAAAGTCGCGTCCGAGCCCGCTGTCTCGTTGCCCGACGCCCCTGGCGATCGAAAGGCCCTCAGGGCCCGCCTCCTCGCCGATCGCAAAGTGTTCGTCGCCTCGGCGGCATTCGCCGTGGCCCGGGAATCGCTCGCTGCCCATCTCCGCGCGGCGCTCGCCCCACTCCAGCCCGCCTGCCTCGGCCTCTACTGGGCCATGCGATCTGAATTTAACGCAAGCGTGGCGCTCGCGGCCGACGTGGCCTTCGACAAAGTCGAGCGTGCGCTGCCATTTGCACGGCGCACGCCACGGGCGATGGAGTTCAAGCGCTGGGACGGCGTCGTGCCGGGGCTCGTCGATGAATGCGGCATCGGCACCGCGAGCGGCGAAACCGTGCAGCCCGATGTCGTCGTCGTCCCCTGCGTCGGCTTCACCGCGGCCGGCCACCGGCTCGGCTACGGCGGCGGCTACTACGACCGTTGGCTCGCTGCCCACGGCCACGTCGTCGCGGTTGGTGTCGCCTGGTCGTTCGCGCAACTCGACCTCGACGTCTTCGCCCCCCAGCCCTGGGACGTGCCGTTGACGCTGATCGTCACCGAAGCGGGTGTCGTCTAGCGTGGCGAGTGGACGTCGTCGATGGCGGCGCGCGTCGCGGCTGCTTCTGCCTCGACCCAGCGCGTGAACGCGGCGACCTCGGGCCGCGCTTTGCTGCCCGAAGCGACGAGCATCCAGTAGGAGAACGGGCTCTTGATCCGGCCCGCCTCGCCGAAGGGCTCGACCAGCTCGCCGCGCTGGAGCGCCTCGAACACCAAAGGCACGCGCACGAGCGCGACGCCGTGGCCGGCGAGCGCGGCCTGCACCTGCTGGTAGGTGAAGTTGAGGTAGAGCCAGCGTCTCGGCTCGAGCGCGGCCTGGTCGTGTTGGGCGAGCCAGTGGCGCCAGCTCAGGAACTCGGTGCTGGCGCGGTCGTCATCCTCCTCGAGGAGGGTATGGTGCGC
>JAYVVB010000326.1:0-5384 GCA_043787455.1 Rhizobacter sp. | reverse complement strand
GAATCATGACAGGTCACCTTTGCAGATGAGCACGCGGCCTGAAATCGGGAAAGGCCTTCGCCAGGTTCTCGTACGCGGTCTTGGCTGCTTCGCTGTCGGCCTTCGGCGGCGCGATCTGCAGCACGGCATAGAGATCGCCCGGTGTCTTTCCTGGCAATCCGCGACCCTTCAGGCGGAGCTTGCGGCCCGCCGTCGACCCCGCCGGCACGGTGAGCTGCAGCGTGCCCTCGGGCGTGGGCACGTCGACGCTCGCGCCGAGTGCCGCTTCCCACGGGGCGAGCGGCAGGTCGACGTAGACGTCGGCCCCGTCGACCCGGTAGATCGGGTGCGGGCCGAACTCGATCTCCAGGTAAAGGTCGCCGGCCTTCGCGCCGCCGCTACCTGGAGCCCCCTGCCCCGTGAGGCGCAGGTGCTGGCCTGGACGGATGCCCTTCGGGATGTGGACATCGAGCGTTCGCTCCTGCATCGCGACGCGGCCGTCGGCGCCCTCGACCGCGGCGCGGAGCGACACGCTGCGCTCGGCGCCGCGGTAACTGTCCTCGATGTCGATCAGCACCTTGGCGCGGTGATCCTCGCCCTGCACGCTCGCGCGCCGGCGCGGCCCGGCGCCCGCCGTGCCCGAGCGTCGGCCGAACAGGCTCTCGAAGAAGTCGCTGGCGTCGAAGCCCTCGCCCGCGGCGCTGCCGAACGGGTTCGCGCCGCCCTGGCCACCGCGGAACTCGAAGCCCGCGTCCCAGTTCGGCGGCGGCTTGAACTCCTGGCCGGCCTTCCAGTTGCTGCCCATCTGGTCGTAGGCCGCCCGCTTCTCCGGGTCCTTCAGGACCTCGTTGGCCTCGTTCAGTTCTTTGAAGCGCGCCTCGGCGTCGGCGAGCTTGCTTACGTCGGGGTGGTACTTGCGGGCGAGCTTGCGGTAGGCCTGCTTGATCTCGTCCTGCTTCGCCGCGCGTGGCACGCCGAGGGTCTCGTAGTAGTCCTTGTATTTCATGGCCGACTCAGGGCGAGCGCGGGAGCGGCGGCGCCGTCGCAAGGCGCCATCAGCGTCTCGGTGGCCGCCTGCAGCGTGACGTGGCCTATCGCGAAGCGCGCCTGCATGCGTGCCGCGGCGTCGCGGAAGAAGGCGTCGTCGGGATGGCCGGCGGGCATCACGAGGTGCGCCGTGAGCGCGACCTGGGTCGTGCCGGTAGCCCAGACGTGGAGGTCGTCGACGCAGTCGACGCCGGGCAGCGCCGACAGCTCGGCGCGAACGGCATCAAGATCGATGGAGGACGGCACGCCGTCGAACATGAGGTGCAAGGAATCACTGAACAAGCCCCAGGTGCCGATCAGGATCACCAGCGCGATCGCCAGCGTCATGGCCGGGTCGAGCCAGGTCCAGCCGAAGTGCAGGGTCAGCGCCGCGGCGATCACGACGCCGGCCGAAACCGCGGCGTCCGCGGCCATGTGGAGGAATGCGCCGCGGGCGTTCAGGTCGCCATGCCGGTCGCGCAGGAAGAGCAGCGCGGTCGCGCCGTTGACGACGATGCCGATGGCGGCCACGACCATGACGATGCCCGCGTCGATCGGCGCCGGCACCGCCAGCCGGCCGACCGCGGCCCAGGCGAGCGAGCCGATCGCGACCAGGAGAAGCAGCGAATTGGCGAACGCGGCGAGGATCGAGGCCCGCTTCCAGCCGTAGGTGTGGCGTTCGTCGGGCGCAAGCCGTCCGGCGAAGGCGCCGGCCCAGGCGAGGACGAGGCCGAGAACGTCGCCGAGGTTGTGGCCGGCGTCGGCGAGCAGCGCGAGCGAATCGGCGCGCCAGCCGTAGAAGGCCTCGACGACGACAAAGGCGGTGTTGATGGCGATGCCGATCGCGAATGCGCGGTCGAGGTTCGGGGTGCCGTGGGCGTGACCGTGGCCATGCGAGTGGCCGTGGGCGTGCTCGTGCGACGCGGCGGAGCCCGATTCGGTCATGGCACGGGCCGCGCAGCAGCGCTCAACCGGCGAGCTTCGCGCGCATCGCGTCGATCACGACGCGATAGTCGGGCGAGCCGAACACCGCGCTGCCGGCGACGAAGGTGTCGGCGCCGGCGTCGGCCGCGGCGCGGATGTTGTCGACCTTGATGCCGCCGTCGACCTCGAGCCGGATGTCGCGCCCGCTCGCTTCGATGCGACGGCGCGCCGCTTCGATCTTGCGGAGAGCCGACGGGATGAAGCTCTGCCCGCCGAAGCCCGGGTTGACACTCATGATGAGGACGAGATCGACCTTGTCGATCTCCCAGTCGAGAACGTCGAGGGACGCGGCGGGGTTGAAGACGAGTCCGGCCTGGCAGCCTGCTTCCTTGATGAGTTGCAGTGTGCGGTCGACGTGGCGGCTCGCGGCGGGGTGAAAGCTCACCAAGTCGGCGCCCGCGGCGCAGAAGGCCTGCGCCAGCGCATCGACCGGCTCGACCATCAGGTGGACGTCGATCGGCACCTTCGTGCCGTCTTCGCGCCGCGCGTGCTTGCGCAGCGACGAACAGACCATCGGCCCGATCGTGAGATTCGGGACGTAGTGGTTGTCCATCACGTCGAAATGGATCCAGTCGGCGCCGGCCGCGATCACCTCGCGCACCTCCTCGCCGAGCCGCGAGAAGTCGGCGGAAAGGATGCTCGGGGCGATGCGAAAGCGAGGCATGGGGTCGACTCATTCTAGGTCGCGGCCGTCATGCGTCGCCTTCTAGAATGAACCCATGGCCCATCCCGAGTTCACCACCAGCGTCGCTGTGCGCCATCTGCCGGAGCAGTCGGATCGCGACGCGGGCCGCTTCGCCTTCGCCTACACGGTGACGATCCGAAACAGCGGCGACGTCACCGGCCAGCTCATCGCCAGGCACTGGGTCATCACCGACGCCAACGGCCACGTCGAGGAAGTGCGCGGCCTCGCGGTCGTCGGCCACCAGCCGGTCCTGAAGCCCGGCGAGAGCTTTGAATACAGGAGCTGGACGCGCCTCGGCACGCCGCACGGCACGATGCGCGGCACCTTCTTCTGCATGACCGAGGATGCTCGTCCGTTCGACGCCATGATCGGCGAGTTCGGCCTCTCTCTCGCGTCGTCGCTGCACTGAGAAGCTGTGAAGCGATCCGAGGGGTGAAAAACTCATCGCCGTGGGACCTGACGGCGCTGCTCAATGCCGCCGATCCGAAGGCCTCGACCGTCGAGCGACACCTCTGGATCGTTCGCCTCATGGAGTGGCTGCGCCATGCGCCGCTCGAGGCCACGGCGGCGACGGTCGGCACGCTCGCCGCAACGCCGGCGCCGGCCTTGCGGCTGAAGCACCTCTTCGGCGTGATCGAGCGCAACGTCGAGCATCGCGAGCGCGTCGGCGCGATGCTCGTGTCGTTCCTGCGCGAGGTCGACAGCGCCGCGCTCCTCGCCGACTTCGGCTTCGCGCCGCGCGCGGGCCTCTGGGCCGAGTTCGGACGGCGCCTGCGTTCGCGCATCCTGCCGCTCACGCCGGCGACCACCGATCTCGGCGAGCTCTTCAGCCTGCTCTTTCCGCCCGGCACCGTCGCCGACTGGCTGACGCGACTCGACGACGAGACCCTGGCGCGCCTGGCGCAGACGCTCGCGCCGCTCGCCGACGACGGCAGCGACTGGCGCGGGCCATTCCTCGAGGCGATCATGTTTCTCGCGAGCGCGGTGCGGGCCGCTGGCTTTTCGCCGCTGCTGCGCCAGCGGATGAGCCCGGAGCTGCTCGTCGACCAGCCGTTTCGCCAGCTCGCGCGCGTCGCCGAGGAGATCCGCGAGCACGCCGAGTCGAGCGAGCCCGAGGCGCATGCGCGGCTGCTGCAGGAAGCGCAGTACCTGCGCGCGCTGCTCGACGTCTGCCGGCGCTGCGCGGCGAGCGTGCACGAGCATCTCGAAGCGCACGGCGTCTCGGTCGACGTCGTCTTCGAGGTCGACCAGCTGCGCGAGCGCACGCATCGCATCGACCAGCTGCTCGGCTGCGTGCTGAGCGAGAACCCTGGGCGCGACCTGCCGCGCTTCGTCGCCGAGCTGGTCCACGCCGCGGAGGAGCGGCGCTCGATCCGCACCCTGTTCTCGCGCCACTACTCGCTGCTGGCGCGCAAGGTCGCCGAGCGCAGCGCCGCGACCGGCGAGCACTACATCACCCGCGACACGGCCGCGTACCGCACGATGCTGCGCGCGGCGATGGGCGGCGGCGCCGTCGTCGGCGTGACGACGCTCCTCAAGTTCGCGATCGCCGCGATCGGCCTCGGCGCCTTCTGGGCCGGCCTCGGCGCCGGACTCAACTATGCGACGTCGTTCGTCGTCATCCAGCTGCTGCACTTCACGCTCGCCACCAAGCAGCCGGCGATGACGGCGCCGGCGCTGGCCGACAAGCTCGGCGACGTCGACAGCGACGATGGCCTCGAGCGCTTCGTCGACGAGGTCACGCACCTGATCCGATCGCAAGCCGCCGGCATCTTCGGCAACCTGCTCGGCGTGATTCCGGTCGTGCTCGCGGCGCAATGGCTCGCCAAGGCGATGTTCGGCGCGCCGCTGATCGGTACGCCGCAGGCCGGCTACGTCCTAGATTCGCTCACCCTGCTCGGGCCGACGCCGCTCTACGCCGCCTTCACCGGCGTGCTGCTTTTCGCGAGCTCGCTCATCGCCGGCTGGATCGAGAACTGGTTCGTCTGGCACCGCCTCGACAGCGCGATCGCCTGGAATCCGCGCATCGTCGCCCGCCTCGGCGCAGCGCGGGCGCGGCGCTGGTCGGCGTTCTGGCGCGACAACATCTCCGGCCTCGCCTCGAACGTTTCGCTCGGCTTCCTCCTCGGCCTCGTCCCCGCCATCGCCGCATTCTTCAGCCTGCCGATCGACGTTCGCCACGTCACGCTCGCGACCGGACTGCTCTTCAGCGCCGTCGGTGCGCTCGGCCTTTCGATCCTCGCGAGCTCGATCTTCTGGTGGTGCGTCGCCGGCATCGCCTTCACCGGCGCGCTCAATCTCGGCGTGAGCTTCTTCCTCGCCTTTCGCGTCGCCCTGCGCTCGCGCGGCATCCGCCTGGCCGATCGCAGCCGCATCCATCGTGCGATCCGCGCCCGGCTCTGGCACCGTCCGCTCTCGTTCCTCCTGCCACCGCGGGCCGAGCCCGCCGACCCAACATGAGCACCGCCATGCCGAAATGGACCGCGCTGATCCCGATCGTCTCGCTCGCGCTGGTCGCGGTGGCCATGGCTTGGCCGGGCCAGGCGGTCCTGCTCGTCGTCGCCGGCGCCGCGCTGATCGGCTCGGTGCTCGCCTCGGTCCATCACGCCGAGGTCGTGGCGCATCGCGTCGGCGAGCCTTTCGGCACCTTGATCCTCGCCGTCGCCGTGACCGTGATCGAGGTCGCGTTGATCATCTCGATGATGCTCGC
>JAYVVB010000325.1:0-3605 GCA_043787455.1 Rhizobacter sp. | reverse complement strand
ATTGCGTCGCGCTTCTCCCGCCGTCTTGCGCCAGTCGGCGAGCGCGCCGCCGCCGGCGTCGGTGACCTCGATGTGGGCGATCACCGAGAGCATGCGGTCGCGGACCTCCTTCTGGAAGCCGTTCATGACCGAGAGGACGATGATCAGCGCCGCGACGCCAAGGGCGATGCCGAGCATCGACACGCCCGAGATGAAGGAGATGAAGCCGTTCCTGCGCCCGACCCGCCCGGCCCGCGTGTAGCGCCAGCCGATCTGTAGTTCATAGGGCCAGTTCATGCGGAAGAGATGCTACCCGACGGTCTCCGCCGACCGCGCCACGAGGCGACTCGGATAATCGGCCCATGCACTTGCTCGTTCCGTTCGCTTCTGACACGTCGGAGGCCTGCCAGCATGTGCTGCGCGACCTGTCGCTGCCTCGCCTCGAGAGCCTGCTCGCGCTGCTGGAGCCGGCGAGCCGTGACGAAGGCGACGCCTTCTCGTTCTCGCCGCCGCACGAACGCGCGCTCGCCGCCGCGTGGCACTGGCAAGGCGGCGACGGCACGCTTCCCTTCGCCGCGCAGGCCGCTGCAGGCGACGGCATCGCCACCGGCGACAACGCCTGGGCATTGCTGACTCCCGCGCACTGGCAGCTCGGCCGCGATCACGTGACGCTGCTCGATCCCGACGCGCTCGACCTCGACGCGGCCGAGTCGCGCGCCTTGTTCAATGCGATCGAGGATCTGTTCGCAAGCGAAGGCTTCGCCGTCGCCTGGGGCGCGGCCGGCCGCTGGTACGCCGCGCGCGACGACCTGCAGGGCTTTGCCACCGCCTCGATCGATCGCGTCGTCGGCCGCGGCGTCGATCGCTGGCTGCGCGAGTCGGCGCGCGGCGGCGAGAGTCCGGGAAAGAGCGAAGGCAAGAGCGCGATCGCCAGCCTCGTGCGCAGGCTGCAGAGCGAAGCCCAGCTCGTCTTCTACACGCAGGCCGTGAACGAAGCACGCGAGGAGCGCGGCGCGCTCGCCGTCAACTCGTTCTGGCTGAGCGGATGCGGGCGGCATCAGCCGGCGCCAGCCGTGAGCACGCCGGAGCTCGTGTCCGAGCTGCGTGGGCCACTGCTCGCGGGCGACTGGGCGTCCTGGGCCGAAGCCTGGCGCGCACTCGACGGCGGCGCCGTGGACGGCGTGCTCCGGGCCGCGCGCGACGGTGTGGCCGTGACGCTGACGCTCTGCGGCGAGCGCAGTGCGGTGCGCCTCGAGACGCGAGCGCGGCCGCTGTGGCAGCGCCTCGCGAGCGGCTGGCGCCGCAGCGACGCCACCGGCCTCCTCGCCGCACTGTAGTCGCGGCGCGAAGCGACGCGGTCGCGATGCGGGTCAGGGCACGTTCGCGTTCATCGTCTGCGCGGTGGCCGCACCGGTGTCGGTGATGACCTGGACGCGCTGGGCAGAGCCGACCGTCGTCAGCGTCGCGCTGTAGAGGTTGGTGGCGAAGTTCACCTCGCTGCCGAGCGGGTTGCCGGTGGTGAGGTCGATCAGGCGCAGGACGTTCGCGAGCGGCCCGAGCGTGCTCACGCCGACGATCATGGCGACGCTGCAGTCGGGGCTGAAGTAGACGCGCGGCTGGAACACGTGCGGTGCGCCCGCCGACGAATGCATGTCGGCAGGCACCTCGTACATCGCGTGCGCGGGGCCGGGGAGGTCGACAAAGGTGAAGACGTTCTGCGACGCGAAACCCGGCAGCGCCCCCGAGAGGACGACGCCGCGGCCGGGCGTGGGCCCGGGCGCGTCGTTGCAGGAGCCGGCGCCGCCGAGGTTCGACACCGGGCCGAGCGTGAAGCCGATGTCGTTGCCGAGCCGCGTCGTCCCCTTGAAGAAGCTCGCCTTGCGCGGCTGCGGCAGACTCGGCGCGCCCGGCGTGATCTCGACGCGGTAGGTGCCGCTCGCGCTCGTCGCCGTCGATGGCAGGGTGCCGGCATAAGGCGTCGGGCTGGCTTCGCTGAAGCTGCCGGTGGTGCGGCCGATGCGCAGCGAAACCGTCGCTGTCACCGCCGGGATCCCGATGCCTGTCGCGGTCAGCGTGCCGGTGACGATGCCGAGGGTCGCGACGCCCGAGGCCGTGAAGGTGATCGGCGCGCTGGCCGCGCCGGCGGCAATGCTCGCCGACACCGCGGTGACGCCCGTCGCCAGCGGATCGGGTGCGAACGAAACGCTCACTGGGCCGGTGAAGGGCACCGCCCGCACGATGGTCACACTGACCATGGTGCTCTTCGTCCGCTCGAGCAGGGCCGGCATCATCGGCGTCTGGATCGCGACGCTGCCGACCGGCACGGGCGGCGCAGGCCTCGGGCTGACGGTGAAGGTCGACGACGAGGTGTAGGTCTGGATCGAGGCGCCGTCGGAAATCAGCCCGGCGACGTCGATCTTGTGCGAGCCGGGACGATCGGCAGCGTGCCACTCACGAAGCTGCCGGTAGGCGGCACCGAAAGCGCGTTCGGGACCGCCGTGCCGTCGAGGCTCAGGTCCGGCGTCGGGTTGACGCTGACACCGCGCCACGCCACTTGCGCCGTCACCTGGCACGGACCCGTGCCGGTCGGCGGAGTGCACGCCACGGTCGTGCCGGCGGCCGGCTGCTGGATGACGTAGCCGGGCATCGTCGTGCAGGCAGCTGCAAGCGCGGCGAGCGCCAGCACCAGAGCACGTGGCGTGCGCGTGAAGAAAAGTCGTCCGATGTCCCTCGAAGCTCCTTCGTTGCCGGCCCGCCGGCGCTGCCGGGTGGCAACGCACGGGAGAATACGTCTCGTCCTCCACCCTCCTCCATGACCCCGACCCGACTTGTCACCCGCGACGTGCCGCCGCGCACCGCATGGGCGCTCGAGCAAACCGGGCTGCATCCGCTGCTCGCGCGCCTGTTCGCGGCACGCGGCGTGAAGAGCGCCGACGAGCTCGACGATTCGCTCGCACGCCTGCTGCCGCCGACCGGCCTGCTCGGTGCCGGCGACGCCGCCGTCCTGCTCGCCGACGCGATCGGTGCCGGCAGCCGGATCTGCGTCGTCGCCGACTACGACTGCGACGGCGCGACCGCGTGCGCTGTCGCCTTGCGCGGCCTGAAGATGCTCGGCGCCGACCCGGCGACGCTCGGCTACGTCGTGCCCGATCGGCGCATCCACGGCTACGGCCTGACGCCGGCGATCGTCGACCTCGCGCTCGCGCAGCACGCCGACGTGCTGATGACCGTCGACAACGGCATCGCCAGTCTCGAAGGCGTCGCCCACGCGCAGGCGAACGGCCTCGCGGTGTTGATCACCGACCACCACCTGCCGGTGCGCGGCGAGCACGGCGCAGTGCTGCCCGAAGCCGACGTGATCGTCAACCCGAACCAGCCGGACTGCACGTTCGCGAGCAAGCACCTGGCCGGCGTCGGCGTCGTCTTCTACGTGCTGCTCGCGCTGCGCGCCGAGCTCCGCGATCGCGGCGAGTTCGGCGTCGCCGACCAGCCGCGGCTCGATGCGCTGCTCGACTTGGTCGCGCTCGGCACCGTCGCCGACGTCGTCCGCCTCGACCGCAACAACCGCTGCCTGGTCGCGCAGGGGATCCGGCGCATCCGCGCCGGACGCATGCAGGCCGGCGTCG
>JAYVVB010000324.1:0-10098 GCA_043787455.1 Rhizobacter sp. | reverse complement strand
GGCGTTTCAATTCGTCGAGATATCCCACCTCTGCGCGTGCTCGGCTGGCCGGTCTGGCGACAGGATAGCCGAGGGCCGGCGCGCTTTCGCGCGCCGATTTGTGGACTACGTCGCCGCTTCGGGCGCTGCCAGCGCGGCCAGCGCTGCGGCGCGATCGACGAAGACGTTGCCGGCGCCGATCAGCGCGTCGATCCCCGACTGGTGCAGAGCCGCGAGGGGCTGCTCGTTGAGCCCGGCGACGACGAGGCGCACGCCGAGGCGGCCGAGCGTGCGGTGCACGTTCTCGATCGCGTTGAGCCCGGAGGCGTCGGTCGAGACGAGCTGGTGGGCGTCGAGAAGCACGGTCTTCGTGCCGGCGGGCAAGGCATCGGGGACCGCTTCGAGCTTGGCGACGGCGGCGAAGAAAAGCGCCCCATAGAGTTGGTAGACGGCGACGCCGTCGGCTGCCGCGGCGCGGTCGGGCTCGACCCGGAACAGCGCGCCCATGCGGTAGACGAAGACGATGCAGGCGACCGCCAGGCCGACCTCCATCGCGACGGTCAGGTCGACCATGACGGTGAGGAGGAAGGTCCCAATCAGCTTGGCCCGGTACTCGAACGAGAACGCACCGATGCGCGTGAACTCGCGCCACTCGCCCATGTTCCAGGCAACGAATAGGAGGACGCCGGCGAGCACTGCGAGCGGCACGCTCGCAGCCAGCGGCGCGGCGACGAGGACGATCGCGAGCAGCGTGATGGAGTGGACGATGCCGGCGACCGGGCTGACCGCACCCGCGCGCAGGTTGGTGACGGTGCGCGCGATCGTTCCGGTCGCAGGGATGCCGCCGAAGAAGGGCGTGACGATGTTGGCGATGCCCTGGGCCATCAGCTCTTGATTCGGGTCGTGGCGCGGCTGCGACGACATGCCGTCGGCGACGCGAGCGCACAGCAGCGACTCGACGGCGCCGAGGAGGGCGATCGTCACCGTCGGCACGAAGAGGCGCTGCACACTCGTCCAGTCGAAGTCGGGCCAGACGAACGCCGGCAGCGCCTGCGGGATGCCGCCGAAGCGGGTGCCGATCGTCTCGACCGGCAAATGCAGCCAGGCTGCGAGCAGCGACAGCGTGACCAGGGCGACGATCGGGCCCGGGATCCGCGTCATCAGGCGCACCGCGCGACGGGTCCGGTGCGAGGTCAGGTCGATGCCCGCCTCCTGCGCCAGGCTCGAGCCGAGAGTGGGAATCGGCAACGCCGCCATCCGCACCCAGAACAGCAGGCCAAAGAGACAGGTCAGGCCCAGGCCGAGTGCGTACGGGTTGAACGCCGACAGGTGGGTGGCGATCGCGTGCGCCTGGGCGAAGAAGTCGGCGGGCACCTTTTCCATCGTCAGGCCGAGCAGGTCCTTGGCCTGCGACATTGCGATCAGAACCGCGATGCCGTTGGTGAAGCCGATCACGATCGACACCGGGATCAGGCGCACTGCGGCGCCGAGCTTGAGCCAGCCCAGCAGCAGCAACAGGAAGCCGGCGAGGACGGTCGCGATCAGCAGGTTGGCGACGCCGTAGCGCTGGACGATGCCGTAGACGATGACGATGAAAGCACCCGCCGGGCCGCCGATCTGCACGCTCGAGCCGCCGAACGCCGAGATCAGGAAGCCGGCGATGATCGCCGTGAAGATGCCCTGCTCGGGCTTGACGCCGCTCGCGATCGCGAACGCCATCGCCAGCGGCAGGGCGACGATGCCGACGGTGAGGCCGGCGCCGATGTCGGCGCCGAAGCGACGGCCGTCGTAGTGCGCGAGGGCATCGACCAGGCGCGGCCGGAACGGATGCAGGCGCGAGCGCAGAGCGGTGATCGCGGCGCGGGCGCGGCGCCGGCGATCGGCGTCCGGGACGATGGGGTGGGTCCCGGGCGGCATGTCCATCAGGTGCGCCGGGCGACGCGCGGCCGCCGCAGCAGCGAGCGCCCGGTGAGGCGCTCGAGGATTGCGAGCGGCGCGCTCGCCGGATCGGCCAGGTCACCGGCGTCGAGCTGGAAGGTCTGCTCGAACATGTGCTGGCCACCCATCGCCGCGTGCAGGACCTGGTCGCTGAAGCAGACCCACGTCGTGCCGGGCGCGAAGTCGACGCGCGCCTGCGGGCTCGTGGTTTGGAACGCCGCGTCGGCTTTGGCGCGGTCGTGCAACTGCAGCATGAGGTGATCGTATTCCGTGCGCCTGCGCTTGGTGATGCCGGTCGCGTGCATCAGCCACGCCGCGCCCGGCAGCGCCGGCCTGATCGCGGCGAGATAGCGCCGCGCATGGGCCTCGAACGCCTCGCCGACGCGCCAGTGCCGCGGCTGGCCGTTCGGGTTGACATTCGTGAACACGCGCAGGAGCCGCGTGCCCTGCATCGGGTTCGACGGGAACGCGTCGACGTGCAGGCGCGTGTCATCCTGGCGCCAGCTGCGGATGCGGCCGGCGACGTCGGTCGGCCGGAACGAGGTGTTGCCGCGGCGGAGGCGCCCGCGGTAGTGCGGGAAGAGGCGCAGCGCGAAGGCCTCGCTCATCTCGGCGTAGCGGACGATCATCGCCCGCAGCGTGAGCAGGTCATCGGCACCGCCGGCGGCGCCGCGCAGCTCGCCCTCCGGCCAGCGCACCGAGATGTTCTTGGCCTTGCCGTCGGTCCAGCGCGGGTCGAGGAAGCGCCGCTCATCGTCGTCGAGGGCAAAGGCGAGGCGCGGGAAGGCGAGGACGCGACCACTCTCGACGACGGGCTCGACCGCGCGCGTCGGCCCGTCCTCGCGCCAGCTCGCGTCGCCGTACTCGCGCACGGCGTCGACGGCGCCGGCGACGGTCGCGCTGGTCGTGGCGAGCGCCGCGTTCGCCATCGCGATCAACGCACGCGCAGGCCCGGCACGGCGCCGGCGTGCGGCTCGAGCACGAACAGGCCCGGATGCGCCTTGTCGTCGACGTGCGCGGCGGCGAGAACCATGCCTTCGCTGACGCCGAACTTCATCTTGCGCGGCGCCAGGTTGGCGACCATCACCGTGAGCTTGCCGACGAGCTGCTCGGGCGCGTACGCCGACGCGATGCCGCTGAAGACCGTGCGATAAATCGAACGTCCCTGCGGGTCGGGCGCCTCGCCGACGTCGAGCGTGAGCTTCAAGAGCTTGGTCGAGGCTTCGACCTTCTCGCAGGCGACGATGAGGGCGATGCGCAGGTCGAGCTTGGCGAAGTCGTCGATGGTGATCGTCGGCGCGATCGCCTCGCCACCGGGCAGCGGCAGGGTGATCGGGTCCGCGGCGAGACGACCCGGCTCGGCCGGGGCTTCGAACAGCGCGTCGAGCTGTTTCGGGTCGACGCGCTGCATGAGGTGCTGATAGGCGGCGATCTTCGCCGGCAGCGTTTCGGCATCGGCCCAGACGAAATCGCGGTCGAGGCCGAACAGCTCGCGCGCGACGCGCCGCGTCAGCGCCGGCAGCACCGGCGAGAGCAGCACCGAGAGCAGCTGGAAGCCTTGCAGGGCGCGCGAGCAGACATCCTGGAGCTCGGTGCGGCGCGCCTCGTCCTTGGCCATCAGCCAGGGCTGGGCCGCGTCGAACGCGGCGTTGATGCGATCGGCGATGGCCATGATGTCGCGCAGCGCCTTGCCGTATTCGCGTGCGTCGTAGCTCTCGCCGATGGCCGATGCGCTGGTTCGCGCTTCCTCGACGAGACCCGCGGTGTCACCCGCAAAGCGCAGCTCGCCGGCGAAGCGCTTGTGGATAAAGTTCGCCGCCCGGCTGGCGATGTTCACGTATTTGCCGACCAGATCCGAGTTCACCCGCGCCAGGAAGTCTTCGGGATTGAACTCGATGTCCTCGACGTGGGCGTTGAGCTTGGCGGCGATGTAGTAGCGCAGCCATTCGGGGTTCATGCCGATCTCGAGGTAGCGCAGCGGCGAGATGCCGGTACCGCGGCTCTTGCTCATCTTCTCCCCGCTCAAGGTGATGAAGCCGTGCACGTAGACCCGGTCGGGCACCTTCCTGCCGCTGAACTTCAGCATGGCCGGCCAGAACAGGGTGTGGAAGTAGGTGATGTCCTTGCCGATGAAATGGATCTGCTCGACCGCCGGATCGGCCATGAACTCGTCGAAGGTCCGCGTCTCGCCCCGAGCCGTCGCGCCGCCCCGGTCGAAGTAGTTCTTCAGCGACGCGAGGTAGCCGACCGGCGCGTCGAGCCAGACGTAGAAGTACTTACCTGGCGCGTCCGGGATCTCGATGCCGAAGTAGGGCGCGTCGCGGCTGATGTCCCAGTCGGCGAGGCCGCCGTGGCCGTGCTCGTCGACCTTGAACCACTCGCTGATCTTGTTCAGCACCTCCGGCTGCAGGCGCCCCGGCTCGTGGGTCCACCCCTTGAGGAAGTCGAGACAGCGTTCGGACGACAGCTGGAAGAAATAGTGCTCGCTCGACTTCAGCACCGGCGGCGCGCCGCTCAGCGTCGAGAACGGGTTCTTCAGATCGGTCGGCGAATACACCGAGCCGCAGACGTCGCAGTTGTCGCCGTATTGATCCATCGCGCCGCAGACCGGGCACTCGCCCTTGATGTAACGGTCGGGCAGGAACATTGCCTTCACCGGGTCGAAGAACTGCTCGACGCTCTTCACCGCGATCAGACCCTCCTTCCGCAGGTGAAGGTAGATGTCCTTGGCGAGGGCGTGGTTCTCGGGGCCGTCGGTCGAGTGCCAGTTGTCGAACGAGATCTGGAAACCGTCGAGGTAGCGCTTCCGGCCAGCGGCGATCGCGGCGATGAATTGCTGCGGCGTCTGCCCGGCCTTCTCGGCGGCGATCATGATCGCCGCGCCATGGGCGTCGTCGGCGCAGACGAAGTGCACGGCGTGGCCGCGCATGCGCTGCAAGCGCACCCAGATATCGGCCTGGATGTACTCCATCATGTGGCCGATGTGGAAGGGCGCGTTCGCATACGGCAGGGCCGTCGTGACGAAGAGCTGTCGGGGCATGGGACGAGCGGTGGTCATAAGCGATTTTAGGGACTGCTCTGCGAGAATCCGCGGACATGAGCGCCAAGGTCGCAAGAGCAGTGTGGGCCGGCGTGACGATCGGCGTCGTGCTTCTGGTCGCCAACATGGCGCTGTCGATCGGCAACACGCACAAGTTGCGAGAAGAGTCGGCGAGCATTCTGCGCAGCAACGAGCTTTTGCTCGCGCTCGACAACGTCCTTACGCTGGCCGTCGACGCAGAGACCGGCCAGCGCGGCTTTGTGATCACCGGCCAGCCCGAATACTTGGCGCCGTACAAGACCGCCGTCGCGTCGATCCAGAGGCAGATGGACGCGCTCCAGGCGCTCACCGCGAAGGACCCGGCGCAACAGGCGCTGATGGGCGACGCGCGGCGCCAGATCGGCGCCAAGCTCGGCGACCTCGACCTCACGATCGCCCTGCGCGAAAGGAAGGGCTTCGACCTCACCAAGGAGGTGATCGCGCTTGGCGCCGGCAAGACCCAGATGGACGCGTTACGCACCACCCTCGCCGCGATGGCCGTGCACGAGACCCGGCTGCTGCTCGAGCGCGAGGAGGCGGCGAAGAATACCTACCGCTCGGCTCTGGTCTCGGAGTTCGTCTCGGGCGCGGCGGCAATCCTGGCGCTGCTCGGCCTTTCGGCGCTGCTGATGCGCCATCTCGTGTCCCAGGGTCGCAACGAGGCGCTGATCACGTCGCAGCGCGAGCAGCTCAAGACGACACTCGCGAGCATCGGCGACGCGGTGATAACGACCGACCCGCGCTCATTGGTGACCGACCTGAACCGCGTCGCCGAGAACCTCACCGGCTGGAGCCGCGCCGATGCCGCGGGGCAGCCGCTCGGCAAGATCTTTCGCATCATCAACGAGGCGACCCGGGAGCCGGTCGAGATCGCGATCGAGCGAGCCTTGCGCGAGGGTCTGGTCGTCGGCCTCGCGAATCACACGCTCCTGATCAGGAAGGACGGCACCGAAGCGCCGATCGACGACAGCGCGGCGCCGATTCGCGACGACGCCGGCCACGTCCTCGGCTGCGTCCTTGTCTTTCGCGACATCACCGAGCGCAAGGCGACCGAGCGCGCGCTCGACGCTGCGCGTTCGCGCCTCGAGCTCATCGTCACCGACATGGCGATCCCGACCATGGTCTACGTCGAGGACGGCCAGGTGCTGATGGTCAATCGCGCCTGGACCGATATCTCCGGCTATTCGGCCGCGGAGCTCGCGAACCTGTCCGACTGGATGAGCCGGGCCTACGGCCAGCGCGCGCCGATGATGGCCCACGTCGTGCGCTCGCTCTTCGAGCTCGACCGCAGCGTCGACAACGGCGAGCGCGAGATAACGACGGCGAGCGGCGAGAAGCGGGTCTGGCACTTCATCACCGCGCCGCTCGGCCGCGACGAGCGCGGCCGGCGCATGCTGGTCACCAACGCGATCGACGTCACCGAGCGCGGTCGGCTCGGTCGCCTCCTCGTCGAGAGCGAGGCGCGCCTGCGCCTGACGATGGAAGCGGCCAACTACGGCAGCTGGCAATACGATCCGCAGATCGGCGAGACGGTCTGGACCGACAAGACGCGCGAGCTGATGGGCGTCGGACCCGACGAGCCGATCACGGCCGAGCTGCTGCGCGAGCGCGTCCATCCCGACGACCGGGCCGGACGCAAGGAGGCCCTCGCCGCGGCCCTGGCGAGCGGCGTCTACCGCCACGAATTTCGCATCGTCCGTCCCGGTGGCCACGTGCGCTGGCTGTCGTCGCGCGGCCGCTCAATCACCGATCCAAAGGTCGGCGTTCGCCTGATCGGCCTGGTCGGCGACATCACCGAGCAGAAGCAGGTGGTCGAGGCGCTGAAGGACGCCGACCGGCGCAAGGACGAGTTCTTCGCCGCGCTCGCGCACGAGCTTCGCAATCCGCTCGCGCCCTTGCGCAACTCGCTCGCGGTCGTGCAGCGGACGTCCGCCGGCAGCGCCGCGTTCGAGAAGGCGGGCAGCGTCATGGAGCGCCAGATGAACCATCTCGTGCGCCTGATCGACGATCTCCTCGACGTCGGCCGCATGAACCTCGACCGCCTCACCCTGCGCGCCGAGGTCGGCGAACTCGCGCCGATCGTCGCGCAGGCGACCCTGTCGTGCCGACCCGCCGCCGAGCGCGCCGGCCAGACGCTCGAGGTGGCCTTGCCTGACGCGCCGATCCGCGTGCGCGCCGATCGTGCGCGGCTGGCGCAGGTCTTCGTTCATCTGATCGTCAACGCCTGCAAGTTCACACCCGCCGGCGGCCATGTGGCGGTCGTCGTGCGCGGTGACGGCGACATCGTCCGGATCACGGTGCGCGACGACGGCATCGGCATCGCCGGCGCCGACCTCGAGCGGGTCTTCGACATGTTCGCGCAAGTCCCGAACACGATCAAGCGCGCACGCGACGGTCTCGGTATCGGCCTGGCGCTGGCGCGTCGCCTGGTCGAGCTGCACGGCGGTAGCATCGCCGCCGCGAGTGACGGGCCAGGTCGCGGCAGCGCCTTCACGGTCTCGCTGCCGATCGTGACGGGCGACGCCGAGGCCGCGCCGACGGGCAGGGATCAGGCCCAGGCGCCGTCCCCGCGCGCGCGCATCCTCGTCGTCGACGACAACCGCGACGGCGCCGACAGCCTCGCCGCCCTGCTGTCGCTCGCCGGCTACGAAGCCCACGTTGCTCACGACGGCATGCAGGCGCTCGAGCGCGGCTCGGCGTTGCGGCCGGACATCGTCCTGCTCGACATCGTCCTGCCCGACATCGACGGCCACGAAGTGTGCAGGCGGATGCGCACCATGCCGTGGGCGAGCTCGGTCAGGGTCGTCGCCGTCACCGGCTGGGGCCAGGGCGAGGATCGCCGGCGCTCTGAGGCGGCCGGCTTCGACGGTCACCTGATCAAGCCGGTCGTGCTCGACGAGCTCGTCGCGCTGATGGACGAGCTGACCCTGCGCTAGACTGGTTCGGCGCCGTCCGTTTCCGGACGCTGGCCGACCCTCATGCCCATTCAAGAACCCGATCTGCTCCAGGCCCTGCGGGCCGTCGTCGACCCCGAGACCGGCCGCGATTTCGTTTCCACCAAACAGCTGCGCAATCTTCGCGTCGACGGCGGCGACGTCGCTTTCGACGTCGAGCTCGGCTATCCCGCAAAGTCGCAGATCGAGCCGATCCGGCGCGCGCTGATCGGCGCCGCGCGCAGTGTCGCCGGGGTCGCCAACGTCAGCGTCAACGTCACGTCGAAGATCGTGTCGCACGCGGTCCAGCGCGGCGTGCAGCTGCTGCCGAACATCAAGAACATCGTCGCGGTCGCGTCCGGCAAGGGCGGCGTCGGCAAGAGTACGACGGCCGTCAACCTGGCGCTGGCGCTCGCCGCCGAGGGCGCGCGCGTCGGCATCCTCGACGCCGACATCTACGGCCCGAGCCAGCCGATGATGATGGGCATCGAGGGCCGGCCCGAGTCGGCCGACGGCAAGACCATGGAGCCGATGGAGAACTACGGCGTCCAGGTGATGTCGATCGGTTTTCTGGTCGAGCAGGACAACCCGATGATCTGGCGCGGCCCGATGGTCACGCAGGCGCTCGAGCAGCTGCTGCGCCAGACCAACTGGGCCGACCTCGACTACCTGATCGTCGACCTCCCGCCCGGCACCGGCGACATCCAGCTCACGCTCTCGCAGCGCGTGCCGCTCACCGGCGCGGTGATCGTGACGACGCCGCAGGACATCGCGCTGCTCGATGCCAAGAAGGGCATCAAGATGTTCGAGAAGGTCGGCGTGCCGATCCTGGGCATCGTCGAGAACATGGCGGTGCACGTGTGCGAGAAGTGCGGCCACGTCGAGCACATCTTCGGCGAGGAGGGCGGCAAGCGCCTGGCCGAGGAATACAAGATGGATTACCTCGGCGCCTTGCCGCTCAACCTGTCGATCCGGGTCCAGGCCGACAGTGGCCGGCCGACCGTCGTCAGCGACCCCGACGGCGAGATCGCCGCGCTCTACAAGCGGATCGCTCGCAAGGTCGCCGTGAAGATCGCCGAACGCAGCAAGGATTTCTCGTCGAAGTTTCCGACGATCGCGATCTCCAAGAACACGTGACCCCCACGCCTCGGGCAGACACGGTGGTAGCTTCGGTCGGCCTCGCTCCCGCACCTCGCCCCTCGCTCCAGGTCGCGGTGGTGATGGATCGCGAGCGCGCGCCGAACCGGTGGGAGGACTGGCGCTTCACGATCGCCGAGGTGGTCGCCGCCGAAGACGCGTTCGGCACGGCGCCGCGGGTCCTGCGCGACGACGGCAAGGTCCGCAGCACGCTCCATCCCGGCTTCACGCTGGAGCTTCACGCCGATCAGGCCGACGGCTACTACCTCAACCTCAGCACGGGGGCGCCGGTATGGTTCGTGGTCTGGCGCATCGACGATGCCGATCCGTCGCTCGCCTGGCCCGAGACAGTCAGCGTCTCGTACACCGAAGCGGGCCGCTGGCTCGACGCGCAGGAGCGGGTCGACAACGTGCCGCTGCAGGTCGACCTCGTGCCCTGGCTGCAGGCTTACACCGACGAGCACTATCGCCCGGAAGAGAAGAAGCCGCGGCGCCGGCCGCAGTCGTTCGTCGCGCCGGCAGAGCGCAAGTGATGGCGGACGACGGATTCCTGTCGCGCTGGTCGCGCCGCAAGTCGGGCACGCGAAGCGGCGAGGCGGCGGTCGAGGCGACGACGCCGGTCGCGCCGGTCGCGCCGGTGACGGGCGGGCCGGTGACGGGCGGGCCGGTGACGGCGCCGGCGGCAACGTCCGCCGCGGACGCTGTGCCCGTATCGCCACCGGCCGAGCCGGCGCCTCTGCCGACGCTCGACGACGTCGCCCGCCTGACGCACGCGTCCGACTTCTCGCCCTACGTGGCGCGCAACGTCGACGCCGGCGTCCGCAACGCGGCGATGAAGAAGCTCTTCAGCGATCCGCACTTCAACGTCATGGATGGCCTCGACACCTACATCGACGACTACGGCAAGCCCGATCCGATCCCGATGTCGATGCTGCGCCTGATGAACCAATCGATCCCGCTCGGCCTGTTCGACGACGAGCTCGAGCCGACCGCAGCCAACGACGTGTTGCCCGCGCCGCCCGCCGATGCCTC
>JAYVVB010000323.1:0-3154 GCA_043787455.1 Rhizobacter sp. | reverse complement strand
GCCCGGCGGCCGGACCGTCCAGGATCATCTGGACGCGGCCCTCTCTACCTTCGTCGGGGCACCGACCCGGTCGATCTGCGCCGGGCGCACGGACGCCGGCGTGCACGCGCTGAACCAAGTCGTTCACTTCGACACTACCGCGGTTCGCGCGGTCTATTCCTGGATCCGCGGCACGAATCGCTACCTGCCGGCCGACATCGCGGTGCAGTGGTGTCGCTTCGTCCCCGACAGCTTCCACTCGCGCGCGAGCGCCAGGGGAAGGCGCTACGTCTATCTCCTGCTCGAGTCGCCGGTTCGGCCTGCGCTCGAAACCGGGCTCGCCGGCTGGATGTTCCGCCCGCTCGACGGTGAGGCCATGCGCCAGGCCGCCGCCATGATGCTCGGCGAGCACGACTTCAGCGCCTTTCGCTCGGCCGAGTGCCAGGCCCTCTCACCGATCAAGACGATGCGCGACCTGGTCATCGAGCAGCGCGGCCCGTACTGGCGCTTCGGCTTCGACGCCGACGCGTTCCTGCACCACATGATCCGCAACATCGTCGCTTGCCTAGTTGCGGTCGGCGACGGATCGAGGCCTGCGCCCTGGTTGGCGGACGTGCTCGAGTCGCGCGACCGCTCGCAGGCCGCGGCGACCTTTTCACCTGACGGCCTGTACTTCCAAGGGCCGTACTACGATCCCGTGCATGCGATTCCGGATCGAACTGCGGCGATGGACTGGTTGCCTTGAAGCGGTGACCGCTGCGGCGAGCCGTGCCCGGGTATGAACCAGCGCACGCGCATCAAGATCTGCGGCCTGTCGCGCGAAGCCGATGTCGACGCCGCGGTCGAAGCCGGAGCCGACGCCGTCGGTCTAGTGTTCCATCCCGGAAGTCCGCGCCATCTGACCGTCGACGTGGCGGCTCGCCTGGCTCGTCGTCTCCCGCCGTTCGTGACCCCGGTGGCGCTCTTCGTGAACGCCGAGCCGACGCAGGTAAGGGCGGTCGCGGCTGCGATTCCCAACGTCATGCTCCAATTTCACGGCGATGAGACGCCGGAAGACTGCGCTGCCTTCGCGCGGCCGTTCCTGAAGGTCGCGCGCATGGCGCCCGGGCTCGATTTGCTAAACTTCGCTCTCCGCTACGGTCAGGCCCAAGGCCTCCTCCTCGACGCTCACGTCGCGGAATTCGGCGGCGCAGGAAAGGTCTTCGATTGGTCGCTCGTTCCGGCAGGCTTGTCCACCGACACCGGGCATCGGCTCGTTTTGTCTGGTGGATTGCATGCCGCAAACGTCGTTGCCGGCGTCCTGCAGCTGCGGCCCTGGGCCGTTGACGTCTCCTCCGGCGTCGAGTCGTCGCGCGGCGTGAAAGACGCCGGCGAGATCCGGCGCTTTTGCGACGCGGTGCGCGAAGCCGATGCCCGGATCGCCGCATCGATTGAATGATCCAAGACATGACTCCTTATCAGCAACCCGACGAGCGCGGGCACTTCGGACCCTGGGGCGGCACCTTCGTCGCCGAGACCCTCGTCCATGCGACCGACGAGCTCATTGCCTGCTACGAAGCGGCCAAGCGCGATCCGTCGTTTGACGCCGAATTCCGCTCCGAGCTCGCCCACTACGTCGGCCGGCCGAGCCCGGTCTATCACGCGGCGCGCCTGTCGCGCGAGCTCGGCGGCGCGCAGATCTACCTGAAGCGCGAAGACCTCAATCACACCGGTGCGCACAAGATTAACAACACCATCGGCCAGGCGATGCTCGCGCGCCGGATGGGCAAGCCCCGCGTCATCGCCGAGACCGGCGCCGGCCAGCATGGCGTCGCGACGGCGACGATCTGCGCCCGCTACGGACTCGAGTGCATCGTCTACATGGGTAGCGAGGATGTGAAACGACAGGCGCCGAACGTCTATCGCATGAACCTGCTCGGCGCGACCGTGGTGCCGGTGGAGAGCGGATCGAAGACCTTGAAGGACGCGCTCAACGAGGCGCTGCGCGACTGGGTGACAAACGTCGAGAACACGTTCTATATCATCGGCACGGTCGCCGGCCCGCATCCGTACCCGATGATGGTGCGCGACTTCCAGCGCGTGATCGGCGACGAGTGCATGGTGCAGATGCCCGAGATGATCGGCCGCCAGCCCGACGCGGTGATCGCCTGCGTCGGCGGCGGCAGCAACGCGATGGGCATCTTCTATCCGTACATCGAGCACGCCGCGATCCGGCTGATCGGCGTCGAGGCCGCGGGTCTCGGACTCGACAGCGGCCGACACGCGGCCTCCATCAGCGGCGGCACCGCCGGCGTGCTGCATGGCAATCGAACCTACCTGCTGCAGGACGCCAACGGCCAGATCACGGAGACGCACTCGATCTCCGCCGGCCTCGACTACCCCGGTGTCGGCCCGGAGCATGCGTATCTGCACGACATCGGGCGCGCCGAATACGTCGGCATCACCGACGCCGAGGCGCTCGCGGCGTTCCATCGCCTGTGTCGCACCGAAGGCATCATCCCGGCGCTCGAGTCGAGCCACGCCGTCGCCTATGCGATGAAGCTCGCGCCGACAATGGCTTCGGACAAGCATCTGCTCGTCAACCTTTCCGGACGCGGCGACAAGGACATCGAGACCGTCGCCGGGCTCGACGCGCGAGGTCGCGAATGAGCCGCATCGACGGCGTGTTCGCGGCGTTGCGCCAGCGTGGCCGCAAGGCGCTGATCCCGTATCTCACGGCTGGCGATCCGCACGCCGACAGCACCGTCGCGATCATGCGGGCGATGGCCGCGGCGGGCGCCGACATCATCGAGCTCGGGATTCCATTCAGTGACCCGATGGCCGACGGGCCCGTGATCCAGAAGGCGAGCGAGCGTGCCCTGGCGCGCGGCATCGGCCTGACGCAGGTGCTCGCGATGGCAAGCGCGTTTCGCGAGCGCGACGCCAAGACGCCGCTCGTCCTCATGGGCTATGCGAACCCGATCGAGCGCTATGGCGCCGATCGCTTCGTCGCCGACGCGAAGAGCGCGGGCGTCGACGGCGTGCTCGTCGTCGACTACCCGCCCGAGGAATGCGTCGAGTTCGCCGCGGCCTTGAAGCGAGCCGCGATCGATCCGATCTTTCTCATCGCGCCGACGTCGAGCGACGCGCGCATCGCCCGCGTCGCCGAAGCGGGCCGCGGATACGTTTACCATGT
>JAYVVB010000322.1:0-3798 GCA_043787455.1 Rhizobacter sp. | reverse complement strand
GCTTGCCGTCCGCCTTGACCACGGCATAGACCTTCGTGCTCTCGCCCATCTTCACGCGCGTCGCCACGTATGGTTCGGTGTCGTCGGGGATGGTGAAGGTGGCGGTGAGCGGGAAGGGGTTCTTCTCGACCAGGATGTAGATCGCGTCGGTCTTCGGTATGGCACTGGTCACGGCGATCGGCACGACGGCGCCGTTCTCGGCGATGTCGGGCGACGTGATGGTCACGTCCTTGCTGTCGGCGGGCTTGCCGCCGAGGATCTTCAGCGCCTCGTCGAGGGTCTTGGCGTCGAAGCCTGGCACGTCGGCGGCACGTGCCTGCTCCATCGTCAGTGCGCCGCAGCCCACCAGCAGCGCCAGCAGGCTGCCGTGCTTGAGCAGTTCTCGTCTCGATTTCATGGGTGGTCCTTGTGAGCGACGGCGACAACACATGCACCGTCATCGTGAACAAATCGGGCCGTCGATGCATCGGCATCGACCCCACAGAGAGCATTCATTTCGCGCCGCCGGCCAGCCACTGAGCAATCGCCTTGGCCGCGCCGTCATCGACCTGCGTTTGCGCCGGCATCGGAATCGGGCCCCAGACGCCCTGGCTGCCCTTGCGGATCTTGCCGATCAGGTACTCGACGGCGTGGCTGCGGCCTGCGTATTTCTTGGCGACGTCCTGGAGGGCCGGGCCAACGATCTTGTTCGTCATGCCGTGGCAGCTCGTGCAGGCGTTCGCGTTGACCAGCGCGACGCCATCGCCGACAGCGGCCAGGGCCGGTGCCGCGGCAAGAGCAATGGGCGCCTGCAATGCGGAGGCGGACCCGGAGCCGGGCACGACGGTATCGATGCCGCGCGCCTCGCCGAACCCTCGGACCTGATCGGCGATGTTGCCGTTCGAATTGCGTGCCGCCTCTGGAATCGAAGATTCGATCCTGCCGCCGACAGGGCAGTCTTTCATGCACGCAGGATTCGCCACGTCGCCTTTGCCGCGGGTCTCCCACATCGGCGCGTAGAAGACATGACCGAGGCGATTCGGCAGCCGACCTTCCACTTCGCGGATGTTCCGGTCGGTCAGCGTGAAGTCGGCCGGCACGATATCGCCGAGGTTGAGGATGTACGCGAGCACGCCATAGACCTCGTCGATCGACAAGGACTTGGGGGCGTTCCACGGCATCGCGCGATGGACGTAGTCCCAGAGCGACGACAGCTTCGACACTTTCATCAGCGTCGTGCGATGCGGGTAGCCGGGATTGGCGAGGAAGAAGACGCGGCCGGATTCGATGTCCTTCTTCGACGTGCCGCCGACGATCGGCGTGAAAACCGAGTTCGACTCGCCGAAGTCTCCGTGGCACGACGAGCACTTGCCTTCCCAGACCTTGGTGCCGAGCGCGACGCTGCCGGCGCCCTTCGGCAAACCCTGGAAGTCGCCGCGGACGTCGATGTTCCAGGCCGCGATCTCGGCAGGCGTGGCCGTTCGTCCGATCTTCGACAGGTCCGGCGCGTGCACCTGGCCCCATGCGAGCCCGGCGACGCAAGTGAGCGCGACGGCGGTCGCGCGGATCGCGTGCGCCAACACACGTCGGCATCCAGAAGCGGTGGCGAGCGGTGTCATGTCAGAACGTCTGGACATTGGCGACCTCGCCTGACTCGGCGACGCGCCACGACTGGATCGCGTTGTTGTGATACATCGACCGCGTACCGCGCACGGCGCGCAGCTGATTGATCTTCGGCTGGACGTAGCCGGTGTCGTCGATCGCTCGCGACTGGAGGATCGCCGGCGAGCCGTCCCACGACCAGTCGATGTTGAACCGCGTCAACGCCTTCGGCATCGGCTCGCCTTCGAGACGCGCCGTGCGCCAGTTGCGGACGCCGTCGACGCTGACATCGACCTGCTTGATCCTGCCGCGCCCCGACCACGCCAGCCCGGTGACGTTGTAGTAGCCCTTGTCGAGCAACTTCTGGGCGCCGGACGGCGTGGTGATCACCGACTTGCACTCCTGGATCGAGGTGAACTGACGGTACGTGCCGTCCGGCATCAGGTCGACGTAGTGGATCTCCTCGTCCTTGGCATAGAAAGGCTGGTCGCCGACCTTGATCCGGCGCAAATACTTGACCCAGCTCACGCCCTGAATTCCCGGCGCGACGAGTCGCAGCGGGTATCCGTTCTCGGGACGCAGCATCTCGCCGTTCATTGCCCAGGCGACGATCACGTCGTCGAGCGCGTTGGCCATGGGGATCGTGCGTGTCATCGACGATCCGTCGGCGCCCTCCGCAAGGACATACCGCCCTTTCTCCGCATCGACGCCGCACAAGTCGAGCAGTGTCGACAGCTTGACACCGGTGAACTCGCAGCAGGACAGCATGCCGTGCGTGTACTGCACGCTCGGCACCGCCGAATTGGCCCACTCCATGGCGCTGTTGGCGCCACACTCGATGAAGTGGATGCTCGAGATCGAGGGTAGGCGCATGAGGTCGTCCATCGTGAAGACGCGCGCTTCGCGCACCAGCCCGTGGACCATCAGCCGGTGCCTCGAAGGGTCGACGTCCCACCAGCCCTGGTGATGGCGCTCGAAGTGAAGCCCGTTCGGCGTGATGATCCCGAACAGCGATTGCAGCGGGCAGAACGACACCGATGCCTGTGCGACCTGCGTCAGGCCGGGGCTCGGGCGCCGCTGGATGTTCTTCTCCCACTTCGACGGCAGGCCGTAGCCGGTCGTCGCCACCGACTGGCCGAGGCCCTTCGAGTGTTCGGGAAGCGTGAGGATGGCGGGATCGCCGTCGTCGTCGGCCTTCGCGTCGACCACCGCCGTGCCGGCGCCGAGGGCCAAGGCGCTCGCCATGAAGCGGCGCCTGGCCTTTCGCGCCTGCTCGACGACGTCGGGCAACAGGTGGCCTTCGGGAGCCCGAACGATACGGCCCGGCATCATGGGCTTGCTGATCGGCGTCACTTGAACTCTTGGATCAGTGCCTGGACGCTGCGCTTCAGTCCCTTGTTGCCATCGAGCTCCGCCGAGACGCGAACGCAGACGGCACGACAGACGTCGGTCAGCGTCGAATCGGCGACGCCGTAGAAGACTTGGCTGCCCTCCCTGCGCCGTCGCAGAACCCCCGCCTGGTACATCAGGTTCAGGTGCCGGGAGACGTTGCTCTGTGCCAGACCGGTCTCCTCGACGATCTCACCGACCGGCTTGTCCTCCTGGCAGATCGAATGAAGGATGCGAAGCCTTGCGGGCTCGGACAGCACGAGGAAATAGCGGGCGACCGACTCGAACACTTCCCCCATCTCGTCCATGACATCCTCGCGACAAAGCTAAACGACAGCATATGCGCACATGCGCATGTGTCGATAGGTAATTGCCCGCTGGTTCAGCGACGTGCGAGGGCATGTAATCCGCGCAACATGGCGCGAACCGAAGCCCTCTCAGATGTTCTCGGCACGGAGGGCAGGCGCGTCAACGTCGTGCTCTTCTCTCAGCCTGGCTGCGAGTTCTGCGCCGAGGAGCGCGAGCACTATCTGAAGCCGATGGCGTCCGAGCGGCGACGCGAGCTCCACATCGTCGAGGTCGACATCGAGTCTCCGAAGAGGATGCGCGACTGGCGCGGCCGCAGCCTGACCCAAGGTGAGTTTGCGGCTGCAAGCGGAGTGCTTTTCGCGCCCACCGTGATGTTCTTCGACGCCACCGGCACGCACTTGGCCGAGCCCATCGTGGGCCTGTCGCGCGACTTCTTCGGGGTCTATCTCGATCAGCGGATCACCACCGCCCTACGGGCAGCAGCAAGACAGGAGCAATCATGAAGCAGCCTTCACGCCG
>JAYVVB010000321.1:0-8163 GCA_043787455.1 Rhizobacter sp. | reverse complement strand
GGCCTGCTCGTGCGCAGCGCGACGAGCGAAGCGAGGCGGCTCGCGGGCGCGCTCGCGCGACCCGACCTGCGCGGCGTCGCGCTCGTCGCGACCGTGCCGGCTCAGCACATGTACGGCTTCGAGTCGAGCGTGCTGCTTGCCCTGCACGGCGGCGCGGTACTCGACGCCGGCCGGCCCTTCTTCGCCGCCGATGTCGCCGCCGCGCTCGCGCTCGCGCCCGCGCCGCGCGTGCTGGTGACGACGCCCTTCCACCTCAAGACCATCCTCGACGCCGAGATCTCCTTGCCGCCGGTCGCGCTCGTCCTCTGTGCCACCGCGCCGCTCGCACCGCAGCTCGCGGCGCGCGCCGAGGCGCGTTTCGGCGCGCCGCTGGTCGAGATCTACGGCTGCACCGAGGCCGGCCAGGTCGCGACCCGACGCACTGTCGCCGGACCCGAATGGCAGACCTTCGACGGCCTCTCGCTCCGCGGTGACAGCGACGCCGTCACGGTGAGCGGCGGCCACGTGCCGCAGCCGACGGCACTCGCCGACGTGCTCGAGGTCGAGAGCGAGCACAGCTTCCGACTCCTCGGCCGGTCGAACGACCTGATCAACGTCGCCGGCAAGCGCAGCTCGATCGGCCACCTGAACTTCCACCTCAACTCGATCGACGGCGTCGTCGACGGCGCGTTCTGGATGCCGCCCGAGAACCCCGCCGACGTGCTCGGCGTCGTCCGCCTCATCGCTTTCGTCGTCGCTCCGGGCCTCGCGCGTGAGCGCATCATCGACGAGTTGCGCGGACGCATCGACGCCGCCTTCCTGCCGCGGCGCATCCTCCGGGTCGACGCGTTGCCGCGCGAGGCGACAGGCAAGCTCAGGGTCGCGCGTCTCGCCGAACTCGCGGCGCGTCGCCCCGATCCGGGAGCGCGCTGATGGACACCGTCTGGACACGCGAGCTGCGGGTCGATCCCCGCCATCCTGCGTTCGACGGCCACTTCCCTGGCCGACCGGTGCTGCCCGGCGTCGCCCTGCTCGCCGAGGTCCTCGAGGCGGGTTACGACGAGCCGGTGGTGGCGCTCGGCCTCGGCCCTTCGCCACGCCTCGTCGTCGCCAAGTTCTTCGTCCCGGTCGCACCGGGCGCGTCGCTCAGGGTCGTGTGGCGGGCGACGGCGAAGACGCTCGACTGGCGCGTCGTCGACCGCTCGCGCGACGTCGCGAGCGGCCAGTTCGCGCGCGCCGACACGACATCGGCCGCGGCGACGTGAAGGTCGAAGGCTCCACGGCGCCGCCCACGGGGTGGACGAATCGACGCGAGCGCGTCGGCTCGTGGCAGCTGCGCACGATGCGCTGGATCGCGATCACGTTCGGCCGGCGCGCTACACGGCTTCTGTTGCGCGTCTTCGTCTGCGGCTACATCGTCGACCCGGCGACGCGACGCGAGTCGAAGCGCTACCTCGATCGCGTCCTCGGCCGGCCGGCGCGCCTGCGTGACGTCCACGCCCACGTCTTCGCCTTCGTCGCGACCGTGCTCGACCGGATCTACCTGCTGCAGGAGCGCTTCGACGAGTTCGAGTTCGAGGCGAGCGGCATCGAGACCATCCTCGAGCCGATCTCGCGCGGCGAAGGCGTGCTCGCATTCGGCGCTCATCTCGGCAGCTTCGAGGCGTTGCGCATGATCGGCCACGACAAGGGGCTGAGAGTGGCGATGATCATGTACGAAGACAACGCCCGCAAGATCAGCGAGATGCTCGCCGCGGTGGCGCCGAAAGCGACGCTGCACACCATCGCTCTCGGCCGGGTCGACGCGATGCTCTCGATCCGGCGCTGGCTCGACGAAGGCGGCCTCGCCGGCCTGCTCGCCGACCGAACGCTGCCGGTCCACTCGCAACGCTCGAAGTCGATCGCCCTGCCCTTCCTCGGCGACCTGGCGATGTTCTCCGACGGCCCATTCCGGCTCGCCGCGATGCTGCGTCGCAAGGTCGTGTTCATGGCGGGCCTGTACCGCGGCGGGCGCACGTACGATCTGCGCTTCATCGAGCTCGCCGACTTCGGCACGCTGGCCGGGCCGGGTGCCGGCAGCGGTGCAGCGCGCGACCTCGCCATCCGCGCCGCGCTCGAGCGCTATGTCCAGACCCTCGAGGCGATGTGCCGCGAGGCGCCTTTCAACTGGTTCAACTTCTACGACTTCTGGGCCCATGCCGAGACGCCTGCCGCCGCCCCGCGACCCGCGCCGTAGCCGGCGTGCGTTCGGCATCGCCCTCGCCCGCGTGCTGCTCGTGAGCGTCGGGCTGGCGATCGCCGCAGCCACGTACAGCGCGACGGCGGCCTTCGACATCGGCGCGCTCACGAACCTGCTCGGCCGCGTCAGGTCGGGCGAAGCGACCTTCGTCGAGCAGCGCCGCGTCGAGATGCTCGACCGCACCCTCGTGTCCTCGGGCAGGCTCTCGTTCCGCGCGCCCGACAGCTTCGTGCGCGAGACGCTCAAGCCACGGCGCGAGAAGCTCGCCGTCGACGGCAACAGCGTGACGATGAGCATCGGCGATCGGAGCCGGACGATGGCGCTCGACGCGTCACCGGAGGCGTCGGTGATCGTCGAGGCGCTGCGCGGCACGCTCACCGGCAACCGCGAGACGCTCGAGCGCCTGTTCGAGGCCCGTGTCTCGGGCAATGCCGATCAATGGTCTCTCGAGCTCGTGCCACGCGACCTGCGCCTGCGCGGCCAGGTCGCGTCGGTGCGCGTCTCCGGCCGCGAGTCGGTAGCGCGCGAGGTGCTGGTGCTGCTCGCCGACGGCGACCGCTCGACGATGACGATCGAGCCCATCGCGGGCACGCGCGCCGCGCCGTGAGCTCGCGCCCGGCATTCGACCGGCGCGGTCGCATCGCCGTCCTGACCTGGCTCGCGCTGCTGCTCGCCGCGGTGGCGATCGCCGGGCGCGCCCACTACGTCGCCGATCTCTCGGCCTTCCTGCCGACGGCGCCGACGCCGGAGCAGGCGGTCCTCCTCGACCAGCTGAAGAGCGGCGCGACCTCGCGGCTGGTCCTCATCGGCATCGAAGGCGCGCCGCAGGACGCGAACGCCGACGCTGCCGCCGTGGCGCGTGCCGAGGCCTCGCGTCGTATCGCGACGCAACTGCGCGCGGGCAAGCTCTTCGCTTCCGTCGACAACGGCGACAGCGCCGCCTGGGCCGATGCCGGCCGATTCGTGTTCGCGCATCGCTATGCGCTCAGTCCTGCCGTCGACGAGCGCCGCTTCACGGTGGCAGGCCTGCGCGATGCCATCGACGACACCGTCTCGCTCCTCGGCACGCCGGCCGGCTCGCTGTTGAAGCCAATCCTTTTCAGCGACCCGACGGGCGAGACCATGCGCATCGCCGAAGCGCTCACGCCGGGGCGCGCGCCGAGAAGCGAAGGCGGCGTCTGGGTCTCGCGCACGGTGCCGCGCGCGGTGCTGGTCGCGACGACCGCCGCCGACGGCGCCGATCTCGACGGACAGGAGCGTGCGCTCGACGCGATCCACACGGCGTTCGACGGCGTCGCTGCGCCGGGGCTGCGCCTCGTCGTCTCGGGCGCCGGCAGCTTCGCGGTCGCTTCGCGCGCGAGCATCAAGGCCGAGGTCGAGCGACTCGCCGTTCTCGGCTCGGTGCTCATCGTCGCCTTGCTGCTGCTCGCCTTCGCGTCGCTGCGTGCGCTCGCCGTCGCGATCGTGCCGGTCGCCACCGGCGTGCTCGCGGGCATCGCCGCGGTGAGCCTGGTCTTCGGCCAGGTCCACGGCATGACGCTCGGCTTCGGCACGACCTTGATCGGCGAGGCCGTCGACTACGCGATCTACTACCTTGTTCAAGCGCACGGCGGCGTGGGCTCGGCGGCGCGTTGGCAGCGCGAGAGCTGGCCGACGGTGAGGCTCGGCCTGTTCACTTCGCTGATCGGCTTCGCGGCGCTCGTCTTCACCGGCTTTCCCGGCCTCGCGCAACTCGGCGTGTTCTCGATCGCCGGTCTCGCGGCGGCAGCGGCGACGACGCGCTTCGTGTTTCCAACACTCGCGCCCGAGGGCGCGCCCGGTGCGGGATTTCGCCGCCAGCTCGGCCGGTTCATGGGCGCGGCCGCAGCCGCGCTGCCGCGCGCGCGAGTCGGCATCATCGTCCTCGCGCTCCTCGCCGCGATCGCGCTCGCGCTGTCACCGTCGCCGTGGCGCGGCGAGCTGTCGTCGCTGAGCCCGGTAAGTGGCGCGGCGCTCGCGCTCGACGCGAGCCTGCGCGCCGATGTCGGCGCGGCCGACGCCGGCACGCTCGTCGCCATTGCCGGCGCAGACGAGGCCGCCACGCTCGAAGGCGCCGAGGCCGTCGGCACGCGCCTCGACGCGCTCGTGCGCAACGGCGTTCTGCAAGGCTACGACTCGCCGGCGCGTCTGCTGCCGAGCCTGAAGACGCAGGAACGGCGCCGCGCCGTCTTGCCCGACTCGGCGACGCTCGGCCCGCGCCTCGCCGAGGCGACTCGCGGGGGTCCGCTGCCTGCCGATCGGCTTGCACCCTTTGTCGCCGACGTCGAAACCGCGCGTCATCTCGCGACGATCCGGCGTGCCGACCTCGACGGCACGTCGCTCGCGACTGCCGTCGACGCGCTGCTCCTGCACGGCGACGCGACCCGGCCGTGGCGCGCCCTCGTCAACCTGCAGGCGAACAGCTTCGGCGCGCTCGACATCGCCCGCATCCGCGCCGCGGTCGGCGACGTGCCCGGGGCACGCGTCGTCGCGGTCAGGGGCGAGCTCGACGCGATCTATGCCCGCTTCCTCCACGCCGCCGAATGGCAGGCTGCCCTCGGCGCTATCGCGGTCGTCGTGTTGCTCGCGGTGCATCTGCGCAGCGCGCGCCGCCTCGTCACGGTGTCGCTGCCGATCGCCGCCGCGGGCCTCGTCGTCCTCGCCGCGCTCACGCTCGCAGGCGTCGCGCTCGGCATCCTGCACCTGGTCGGCCTGCTGCTCACGGTCGCAATCGGCTCGAACTACGCGCTCTTCTTCGATCACCTGCGCGAGCAGTCGGAGGTCGACGTCGACACGCTCGCATCGCTGCTCCTTGCCAACCTCACGACTGTCGGCTCGTTCGCGCTGCTCGCGAGTTCGACGATCCCGGTGCTGCAGGCCGTCGGCATCGTCGTCGCGCCGGGTGCGTTCCTCTGCCTCGTGTTCTCGGCCGCGATGCTCGGTCGCAGAGGGCCGTCGCGCGACGAAACGCGTGGGAAAATCGCATCGTGACGACACCTCGCGCCGGCTCGTGGCCGCTTTATGCCCATTTGAGCCTGCTTTGCCACGCCGGCGCCGGCATCGCCGCCGCCGCGGTGCCTTCGGCGTGGCCGTGGGCGCTCGGTGCGATCGCCGCGAATCACGTCGCCCTCACGGCGGGAGGGTTGTGGCCGCGCTCGCGCTGGCTCGGCAGCAACTGGACCCGTCTGCCCGCGGCCGCCGCGACCCGACGCGAAGTCGCGGTGACGATCGACGACGGACCCGATCCCGAGGTCACTCCCGCCGTCCTCGACCTGCTCGATGCACATCGCGCCCGAGCGAGCTTCTTCTGCATCGCGAGCCAGGCGCGCGCGCACGCTGCGCTCTGTCGCGAGATCGTCGCGCGTGGCCACAGCGTCGAGAACCACAGCGACTGCCATTCGCATGCCTTCTCGCTCCTGGGCCCCAGCGCGATGGCGCGCGAGATCGCGGCCGCGCAGGACAGTCTGGCCGACATCACGGGCCAGGCGCCGCGCTTCTTCCGCGCTCCCGCCGGCTTGCGCAATCCGTTCCTGGCGCCGGTCCTGCAACGACTCGATCTGCAGCTCGTGAGCTGGACCCGGCGCGGCTTCGACACCGTCCGCTCCGATCCGGTCGCTATGCTGGCGCGGCTCGCGCGCGGTCTCGGTTCCGGCGACATCCTCCTGCTGCACGACGGCCACGCGGCGCGAACGCGCGACGGCGCGCCGCTCGTCATCTCGGTGCTGCCGGCGCTGCTCGAGCGGATCGCCTCGGCCGGTCTCTCCACGGTGACGCTGCCCGCAGCACTCCGCGTCGAACCACTCGGCGAAGCCGCGCACGCATGAGCGATGCCTCGATCGCGACCGCGACCTGGTCGACGCTGGTCGAGACGGCGAGCGCGCCCTACCAGCGCTCGGGACGCTTCGCCTGGCACTTCGCTCGCGGCAAGCTGCGCCACGATCCGGTCTTCAGCCACCTCATCGCGCGCGGCGTGATCGCGCCGCGCTCGCGCGTCCTCGATATCGGCTGCGGCCAGGGCCTGCTCGCTAGCCTGGTCCGGGCGGCCGCATCGATGGCATCGCAAGGCCGCTGGCCGGGCGACTGGGCCGAAGCGCCAGTCGATGTCCGCGTCGCCGGCATCGAGGTGCTGGCGCGCGATGTCGCGCGCGCCCGCGCCGCGCTCGGCGACGGCGCCGAGCTCGTCTGCGCCGACATGCGCACCGCCACCTTCGCCGCCGCTGACACGGTCGTCCTCCTCGACGTGCTCCACTACCTCAGCATCGCCGAGCAGGACGCGGTGCTGATGCGCGTACGGGCAGCGTTGCCCGTCGGCGGCCGGCTCGTCCTGCGCGTCGGCGATGCTGCGGCGAGCGCTCGTTTCGCGGCGAGCAGCTGGGTCGATCGGCTCGTCACGCTGGCGCGCGGCCAGGGATTCAGTCGCCACGCCGGCCGGACGCTCGCGTCGTGGCTGGAGCGTTTGCGCGAGCTCGGCTTCGCGGTTGCAAGCGAGCCGATGAGGAAGGGCACGCCGTTCGCGAACGTTCTCGTGATCGGCACCGTCGTCGCGGGCGACAGGACACCGGTCGGTACTTCGACGCCATGAACCCTGCCACGCTCGACCATGCCGGCATCGCCGCGCTGATTCCGCATCGCGGCCCGATGTGCCTGCTCGACCGCATGACGTCGTGGAGCGAGAGCGGGATCGAATGCGTCGCTGTCGATCATCGCGATCCGAACCACCCGCTGCGCAGCCGGCGCGGCCTGCTCGCGAGCGCTGCGATCGAGTACGCCGCGCAGGCGACGGCCGTCCACGGCGCCCTGTGCGCGAAGGCCGCCGGCGCCAGCGCGGCGCCGGGCTTCCTCGCCAGCGCGCGCGACGTGCGCCTGGCGTGCCTGCGCCTCGACGACCTGCCGCTCGCTTCGCCCGACGAGCTCGTCGTCAGCGCCGAGCGACAAGCCGCCGACGCGTCGCGCATCCTCTACGCGTTTCGCCTCAGCCACGGTGGCCGCGAGCTCGCCACCGGCCGCGTCGCCGTCGTCCTCGACACACCGCTCGCCGAGCCGACATGAGCGATGCCGCTTCGATGACATCGCGACGCGCTCTCGTCACCGGCGCGAGCGGCGGCATCGGCAGCGCCGTCGCCGAGCGCCTCGGCCGCGACGGCCTGCATGTCATCGCCCACGCCAACAGCCGCCTCGACGCCGCCGAAGCGGTCGCGGCGCGCATCGTCGCCGCGGGCGGCAGCGCCGAGGCGGTCGCCTTCGACGTCACCGACCACGACGCGGCGCGCGCCGCATGCGAGCGGCTGCTCGCCGCCGGCGCGATCCAGGTGATCGTCAACAACGCCGGCGTCCACGACGACGCCGTCTTTCCGGCGATGCGCGTCGAGCAGTGGCGTCGCGTCATCGACGTCTCGGTCGACGGCTTCTTCAACGTCACGCAGCCGCTCGTGATGGCGATGATCCGCACCCGCTGGGGCCGCATCGTCAACGTCTCGTCGATCGCGGCGCTCACCGGCAATCGCGGCCAGGTGAACTACGCGGCGGCCAAGGGGGCGCTCAACAGCGCGACCAAGTCGCTCGCGCTCGAACTGGCGAGCCGCGGCATCACGGTCAACGCGGTGGCGCCGGGGATCATCGACTCGGGCATGGCCGAGGCCCTGTTCGACCGGGCGACGATCGAAAAGCTCGTGCCGATGAAGCGCGCCGGCACGGCCGGCGAGGTCGCGTCGCTGGTCGCTTTCCTCGCGTCGGACGAGGCCGCCTACATCAGCGGCCAGATCGTGTCGATAAACGGCGCGATGATCTGAAGGATCGCGCCGCCGCCCGAGCTTTCGAACAGCGCACCGGGCCCGCGCGCGGCCCGATCCTTACTTCTTCGGGCTGCCCGGGCCCTCGCCCGCCGGGGCCAGCTCGCCCTTCTTCCTCGCGTCGAGCGTCTCGGCCTT
>JAYVVB010000320.1:0-3074 GCA_043787455.1 Rhizobacter sp. | reverse complement strand
TCGGGGCAAAGACTCTCGGCCGCGGCCTGCAGATCGTTGCGTCCGAAGCCGTCGGCGAATTCCGGCTCGGTGTCCCCTCGCTCGCCCGACTCGCTGGATAATGCCGGCGAGCCCGATGAGGCTTGGGAAAAGCCCGCAATTCTAGCAGCGGCGGCGATTTCGGCGACGCCAGGGTGGACGAAGACGTCGCGTGTCGCCAGTCCGGCCTCCGGCTTGACGACGGCGAACCACGCTGGCGCCAGCCGCACCGGGCGCAGCTTTTCGCCGGTCCCGGTCGCGACGGCGTTCTCGCCCGCGAGGAAGAACGGCACGTCGGCACCCAGCGTGACGCCGAGCATCAGCAGACGATCGAGCGGCCAGTCGAGCTGCCAGAGCCGGTTGAGCGCAAGCAGCGTCGAGGCCGCGTCGGAGCTGCCGCCGCCGAGGCCGGCGCCCCAGGGCACGCGCTTGTCGATCGTGATGTCGGCGCCCAGGAGGGTGCCGGACGCGTTTTGCAAGACACGGGCCGCGCGCAGGCACAGATCGTCAGCCGGTAGCTCGGCGAGACGGTCGTGGCGCGTGATCCGGCCGTCGTGGCGGAGCTCGAGATGGAGCGTGTCGCACCAGTCGATCAGCACCATCAGCGACGCGAGCAGATGCATGCCGTCGGCGCGCACGCCGACGACATGCAGGAACAGGTTCAGCTTGGCCGGCGCGGGCACGTCGTACAGAGCGGAGACAGTCATGCGCGCGACTCTACGAGCGATCGAGCCGGATCCGGACCGTGACCGTCGGCGCCGGCATCCCGCGCGTCGCCGACACCGCGCCATCGCCGAAGCGGGAGAGATCGACGGTCCAGCCGAGCTGCGCGAAGCTCTCCGGCGTCGACGGCGTGGAAGCGGCTGTCGCTGCCGCGACGGGCGTGCTCGGCGCACCCGGCCACGGACGGCCGCGCAGCCAGTCGAACCACGCTTCGATCGGCACGCTCTCGCCGAGCGCCTCGCGCGTCAGCGCTTCGAGGCTGGCGAAGCGGCGCGTGCCCTGCGGCGTCACGAGCATGACTTCGCCCGGCGACCAGCGCGCCTGCGCCAGCATGCTGCCGAGCGGCGTCGAAAGGCCGAGCGTTCCGGCGCTGGCAGCGCCGCGCAGATCGAACGCCGCGGAGAACGATCGCGCCGCGTCCTGTCCCTGGGCATCGACGCGCAAGGCCATGCGTCCCGACAAGACGTCGCCGCCGTCGTCGGGTCGCGGGCCGGGCACGGTCGCGCATCCGGCGATGACGAGCGAGCTCGCGGCGAGCAGCGTCGCGCACCGGACGCGGCGCGCTGGCGGATGCGGCGCCGGTGCGGCGCCGCCGGTCACAGGTCGACGCGCAGGCGCGCCAGCGTCTCGCGCAGGACGTCGTTCTGCGCGTCGCGCGAGCGGGCCTCGCGGAACACGCGCCGCGCTTCGTCCGATTGCCCGGCGCTCCAGAGCACTTCGCCCAAGTGGGCGCCGATCTCCGGATCGGGACGCGCCTGATACGCGCCGCGCAAGAGGCGGATCGCTTCATCGCGATTGCCGAGCCGGTACTCGACCCAGCCCAGGCTGTCGGTGATCGACGGCTCTCCCGGGCTCAGCTCGAGCGCCTTCTGGATCAGCGCTCGCGCTTCGGGCAGGCGGATCTTGCGTTCGGCGAAGGTGTAGCCGAGCGCGTTGTACGCCTGCTGATGATCGGCTTTCAGCTCGATCACGCGACGCAGCAGGCGCTCCATGACGTCGAGCCGGTCGAGCTTCTCGTCGAGCATGGCCTGCTCGTAGAGCAGGTCGATGTCGTCAGGAAAGGCCTTGTTCGCCTGCGCCAGTACCTGCTCGGCCTCGCTCCACATCTTGCGGTCGCGCAGCAGCTCGGCCTCGGCCAGCAGCTTGGCGCGGGCATCGCCGGGCGATTGCTCGGGCACGCGACGGATCAGCTCGCGTGCCGCCGTCATCTTGCCCTGGCGCGCCAGCAGCGACGCGCGTCGGGCCTGGACTTCGAGAGCGCGCTGCGGGCTGTCGATGCGCGCGAGCCAGCGCTCGGCGCCGGCGAAGTCCTGTTCCTGCTCGGCGGCCTGCGCGAGCAGCAGGAAGGCCTGCGTCAGGGCGCTGGTCGTGTTCGGCGGCGTGTCGTCCTCATCGCCGCCGGCATCGGCGGCCGCGGGCGCAGGTGCGGCCCCGGCGAAATTCACCGGCGCGCCGCCTTCGACCAGACGCACGTAGGTCTGCAGCGCCGCGCTCGCTTCCTTCGGATGACGCATCTCGAGCTGGAGCGCGCCGAGCGTAAGCCAGGGCGGCGCGAGGTTCGGCTCAGCCTGGGTCAGGATCTGCACCTGCTTCGTCGCCTCGGCGAGTCGTTGCGACGTCGCCAGCGTGCGCACGTAGAGCAGGCGCACCGTCGGGCTCAGCGGCTTGGCGAGCAGCTGGCGCGTGACGATGGCTTCAGCCTCGGTCGTGGCCGGGAGCATGTCGAGCGCGAGCAGCGCCGGACCTTCGGCGCTCGGATCGGCATCGCTGGCGCGACGCAGCGCGGCGAGGGCATTCGCGCGATCGTCCGCGAGCAGCCAGGAACGGCCGATGGCGACGAGCGCAGATGTGCGCGTGTCCGGCGCGTCGACGAAGGGTTGCAGCGCGCGCTCGACGAGCACCGCGGTCGCATGACGATCGGTCGCGCGGGCAAGAAAGCGCGGCACGGCTTCGAGCATCGACGGCAACGCCGGACGCGGCCCCTGGCGCAAGAGGCTCATCAGCGGCTCTTCGACCTCGGGCAGGCGATTGAGCGCGACCAGCAACTGGATCTGGTAGCGCATCGCGTCCTGCGAGTCGGGCAACGCCTGGCGCCACGCGACCGCGGCGGCGAGCGCCTGATCGCCCGCCCGCGTCTGCAAGGCGATCTCGGTCGCGCGCTTGAACAACTGCTCGTCTTTCGAGCGCCGCGCCGCGTCGAGAATCAGCTGATAGGCGGTGCCGGCCTGGCCGTCGCGCAACTCGATCTCGCCGAGCAGCAACTGGTAGAAGAGCGGCGCGTCGAGGTTCGAGTTCTCGACCTTGTTCGTTCCGCTGGCGGGGCCGGGCGCGGC
>JAYVVB010000319.1:0-2990 GCA_043787455.1 Rhizobacter sp. | reverse complement strand
GTTGTCGATCCGGGCCGCGCTCGAGCCGCGCCTGCGCATGTTCGCGAACGGTGCGATCGCGATGCGCGCGCTGGCGGCCGATCCGCACGACGACGCGATTGGCTGCACTCAGGCGACCGAGATTCGCTACACGCTCGGGCTCGAGCTCGTCGGTGCCTTGCCCGCGCCCTTCGCTCTCGCCACGGTCTACAGCGCGGCGCTCGCTAGCGGAGCGAGCGATGTCGCTCTTGCGGCTCGCTTCCTCACGCTGCTCGGCGGACCGCTGACGCTCGACCTTCGGCTGACCGGCGGCTTCGATCCCGAGCCCGACCGCGTCGACTAGTTCATTGGCCCGTAGCGACCACCGACGCTGAAGCGACCGGCACCGGTCAGCATCAAGGCGAGCGCGGTGAACAAATACATCGCCTGCAGCTCGAGCGCGTAGCCGCCTTCGGGATTCATCTTCAGCAGCTGCGGTAGGTGGACGAGCACTACGGCGGCGACCATGTTGGCAACCACCACCAGCGCTGCGAGCCGCGTCCAGACGCCAATGATGATCAGCACGGGCGCGACGACCTCGCCCACGTAGACGCCGTATGCGAGTGCGGAGGGCAGGTTGAGCTTGGCCAGTTCGCCCGCGACGAACGCCGGCGGTGGCGGCAGCTTGGAGAGGCCGTGCAGAAGGATGAGGATGCCGAGGACGAGGCGCAGGACGAGCAGTGCTGCATCGGTGCCGCCTTGACGTGGTGCGCTGGCGCGTAACGATGACGTTGCCATGAGTCTCCTTCAATGTCGGGTTCGTATTCGGCATGGCTGCCGATCGGACGAGGATAGCGCGCACCACGTCCTCGAAGACGAAGGCGGATAAGCTCGCTCCTTTCCGTCCGGAGCTCGTCCGCCCCGCGTGACTGCCGACACGTTCAGCCTGCGCAAGATCGCCCTGCCGGCGTTCGGTCCCTCATTCCTCTTCGGTCTCGGCGAAGGCGCGATCCTGCCCGTCATCGCCCTCACCGTACGCCAGCTCGGCGGCTCGGTCGCGCTCGCTGCGCTCATGGTGACCTTGATCGGCATCGGCTCGCTGGTCTCGAACATTCCGGCGTCGATCATCACGACGCGCTACGGCGAGCGCTGGGCGATCGTCGGCGCCGCTGTCTGGGGCGCACTCGGGATGATGCTGTGCGTGCTCGCGACCGTCCTCTGGGTCTTCGGCGTCGGCGTCTTCATGGTCGGCATGTCGGCCGCGGTGTTCGGGCTCGCTCGCCAGAGCTATCTCACCGAGGCCGTGCCGTTCCACTATCGCGCCCGCGCCCTGTCGACGCTCGGCGGCGTGATGCGCATCGGCCTGTTCGTCGGCCCGTTCCTCGCCGCGGGGCTGATCCACCTGATGGGGATCGGTGGCGCGTACTGGGCCGGCGTCGGCGCGCTCGTCGTCTCGGCGGTCGTGGCGATGCGCATGCCCGATCTGCCCGAGCACGCGCCGGACGAGGCCGACGGCACCGACATGGCGTCGGTGCGCGCGCCGGCGACGCTGTTCTCGGTCGGCTCCGGCCACGCCAGGATCTTCCTCACCGTCGGCATCGGCGCCCTGCTCGTCGCCGCCGTCCGCGCCTCGCGCCAGGCGGTGATCCCGCTCTGGGCCGAATCGATCGGCCTCGACGCGGCGACGACCTCCCTGATCTATGGCCTGGCCGGCGGCATCGACATGCTTGTCTTCTATCCGGCCGGCAAGGTCATGGATCGCAAGGGCCGCGCCTGGGTCGCCGTGCCGTCGATGCTGATCATGGGCGCGGCGCTGATCCTCACGCCGTTCAGCCACAACGCTTCGACGCTGCTGCTCGCGTCGCTCCTCATCGGCTTCGGCAACGGCATCGGCTCGGGGATGATCATGACGCTCGGCGCCGACTACTCGCCGGTCGCCGGCCGAGCACATTTCCTCGGCCTCTGGCGCCTCATGTCCGACATCGGCTCGACCGGCGGGCCGGCGCTGCTCTCGGCCGTGACGGCGCTGATCTCGCTCGCGGCGGGCATCTGGTGCACGGGCCTCACCGGCTTCGCCGCAGCGATCGTGCTCTGGTACTGGATCCCGCGCACCACGCGCCATCCGGCGCGCTGAAGTCGATCTATTTGTTCGTCTTGGCCCACGCGTCGTAGCGCGCCTTCGTCGCCTCGTTGGCCGGATACAGGCCCGGCAGCGCGACGCCGGCATCGACCTCGCGCATGATCCAGCTCTCGAGCCGCTCCTGCTCGACCGCCGCAGCGACGACCTCGTCGACGAGCGCCGCGGGAATCACGACGGCGCCATCGCCGTCAGCGACGATGACGTCGTTGGGCATGACGGCGACGCCGCCGCAGCCGATCGCCTCCTGCCAGCCGACGAAGGTGAGTCCGTTCACCGACGCCGGCGCGGCCGCGCCCTGGCACCACACCGGCAGCGTCGTGCCGAGGACGCCGGCGAGGTCGCGGATCACACCGTCGCTCACGAGCGCTGCGACGCCGCGCTTGTGCATCCGCGCGCACAGGATGTCGCCGAAGATGCCGGCGTCGATCGTGCCCATCGCGTCGGCGACGGCGACCGCGCCCGTGGGCATCGCCTCGATCGCGGCGCGCGTCGAGATCGGCGAGGCCCACGATGCCGGCGTCGCCAGATCCTCGCGCGCAGGCACGAAGCGCAGCGTGAAGGCGCGGCCGACGCGGCGCTGGGGCAGCGCAGTCGCAAGCGGCCGGGCGCCGCGAATCCAGACATTGCGCAGGCCCTTCTTGAGCAGCACCGTCGTGAGCGTCGCGGTGGTCACGCCTTCGAGCGTTTGGCGGGTCGCGGCGTCGAGAGCTTGCGCGTCGATCGGAGTCATGGGTTTGCGTGCCGTTTCAGTAGTAGCGCGGGATCGGGCCGTCGTGCGGCGTCTTGCGCTCGCTCAGGTCGAACACGACCTTGTCGACGAAACACCAGCCCCAGCCCTCAGGCGGGTCGTAGCCTTCGATGATGGGATGCGAGCTCGCATGGAAGTGCTGGG
>JAYVVB010000318.1:0-20195 GCA_043787455.1 Rhizobacter sp. | reverse complement strand
GAGATCCACGACCTCTACGGCACAGCGGCTTATCGCCGCTACGAACGGCGCGCGCTCGACCTCGTCGTCAAGGCGCATCCGGCCGTGATCATCGCGACGCCGGGCGGCATCGTCGCCGAGCCTGCGACCTTCAACGGGCTGCTCGCCCACTGCACCGCGATCTGGCTCCAGGCGTCGCCCGAGGAGCACATGGACCGCGTCACCGCGCAGGGCGACACGCGGCCGATGGCGGCGAGCCGCGAGGCGATGGGCGACCTGCGCCGCATCCTCGACGGCCGGGCCGCGTTCTACTCGAAGGCCGACGCCACGCTCGACACGAGCGGTCGCACCGTGGCCGAGAGCATCGACGCGCTCATGCGCGTCGTCGCTGACGTCACCGACATGCATCAAACTGCACCCGCCGCATAGACACACTCGTTCGAAATGCACTATGATGCATAGGTCGACCGTTTCAGGAGCACCGCCATGTCGAGCCTTACGCCCCGCGTCGACTTCCGCACCGAGCCCTCGCAGTACAGCCACTGGAAGCTCTCCGCCGAAGGCGAGCTCGCCCGGTTGACGCTCGACGTCGCCGAGGACGCCGGCATCCGTCCCGGCTACAAGCTCAAGCTCAACAGCTACGACCTCGGCGTCGACATCGAGCTCGCCGACGCGCTCAACCGGATCCGCTTCGAGCATCCCGAAGTGCGCTCCGTGATCGTCACCAGCGCGAAGGACCGCGTCTTCTGCTCGGGCGCGAACATCTTCATGCTCGGCGTCTCGAGCCATGCCTGGAAGGTGAACTTCTGCAAGTTCACGAACGAGACGAGGAACGGCATCGAGGACACGTCGCGCCATTCCGGCGTGAAGTTCATCGCCGCCGTCAACGGCGCGTGCGCCGGCGGCGGCTACGAGCTGGCGCTCGCGTGCGACGAGATCGTCCTGGTCGACGACCGCTCGTCGTCGGTGTCGCTACCCGAGGTGCCGCTGCTCGGCGTGCTGCCGGGTACCGGCGGCCTGACGCGCGTCACCGACAAGAGGAAGGTCCGCCACGACCTCGCCGACATCTTCTGCACCAGCGTCGAGGGCGTGCGCGGCCAGCGGGCCGTCGACTGGCGCCTCGTCGACGCCATCGCCAAGCCGGCGCAGTTCGCCGCCGCCGTGCACGAGCGCGCGGCCAAGCTCGCGGCGCAGAGCCCGCGTCCCGCCGGCGCGACCGGCGTGCCGCTGCCGCGCATCGAGCGCGAGGAGTCGGGCGACAGCGTCCGCTATGCACACGTCGCCGTCGACCTCGACCGGGCGAAGCGCGCGGCGACGATCACGGTGAAGGCACCGATCGGCGCGCAGCCCGCCGACGTGGCCGCGATCGAAGCGGGGGGCGCTTCGTGGTGGCCGCTCGCGATGGCGCGCGAGCTCGACGACGCGATCCTCCATCTGCGCAGCAACGAGCTCGAGCTCGGGACGTGGATCCTCAAGACCGAGGGCGACGCGGCTACAGTACTTGCCGCCGACGCGACGATGCTCGCTCATCAGGACCACTGGCTCGTGCGCGAAACGATCGGCTTCCTGCGCCGCACTTTCGCGCGGCTCGACGTCTCGTCACGCACCTTGTTCGCCTTGATCGAGCCTGGTTCGTGCTTCGCCGGCCTGCTCGCCGAGCTCGCCTTCGCCGCCGACCGCGCCTACATGCTCGCGCTCCCCGACGACGGAGCGCGCGCCCCCCGGCTCCAGCTCGACGCGTTCAACTTCGGCCTGGTGCCGATGGTCAACGACCAGTCGCGTCTCGCGCGCCGCTTCCACGAGGAAGACGCGCCGCTCGCCGCCGTGCGCGCCGCCGCCGGCACGCCGCCTCGCGCCCTCGACGCCGACGAAGCGCTCGCGCTCGGCCTCGTCACCGCCGCCCCCGACGACATCGACTGGGACGACGAGATCCGCATCGCCCTGGAAGAGCGCGCCGCGATGTCGCCCGACGCGCTTACCGGGCTCGAGGCGAACCTGCGCTTCCCGGGCAGGGAGAACACGGCGACGCGCATCTTCGGCCGCCTCACCGCCTGGCAGAACTGGATCTTCCAGCGCCCGAACGCCGTCGGCGAGAAGGGCGCGCTCAAGGTCTACGGCACGGGCCAGAAGGCCAGCTTCGACCACACCCGCGTTTGAATCGCATTCCCCCCTCTCCCGCACCGCGGAGAGGGGCAAAAACGGAGACCACCGTGTCCATCGACTACTCGCAGAAGATTCCCAACAACGTCAATCTCGCCGACGACCGCACGCTGCAGCGCGCGCTCGAGCAGTGGCAGCCGAACTTCATCCAGTGGTGGGACGACGTCGGCCCCGAGAACACGACGAACAACCAGGTCTATCTGCGCACCGCGACGAGCGTCGATCCGCAGGGCTGGGCACACTTCGATCACGTCAAGATGCGCGACTACCGTTGGGGCATCTTCCTCAACCCGGGCGACGCGAGCCGGCAGATCCAGTTCGGCGACCACAAAGGCGAGACCGCGTGGCAAGACGTGCCCGGCGAGCACCGCGCCAACCTGCGCCGGATCATCGTCACGCAGGGTGACACCGAGCCGGCGTCGGTCGAGCAGCAGCGTCACCTCGGCCTGACAGCGCCGTCGATGTACGACCTGAGGAACCTGTTCCAGATCAACGTCGAGGAAGGTCGCCACCTCTGGGCGATGGTCTACCTGCTGCAGCGCTTCTTCGGCCGCGACGGCCGCGAGGAAGCGGGCGCACTGCTCGAGCGCACGTCGGGCGACGCCAACAACCCGCGCATCCTCGGCGCCTTCAACGAGAAGACGCCCGACTGGCTGGCGTTCTTCATGTTCACCTACTTCACCGACCGCGACGGCAAGTTCCAGCTCGCCGCGCTCGCCGAAAGCGCGTTCGACCCGCTCGCGCGCACGACCAAGTTCATGCTGACCGAAGAAGCGCACCACATGTTCGTGGGCGAGAGCGGCATCTCGCGCGTGCTCCAGCGCACGGCGCAGGTGATGAACGAGCTCAAGACCGACGACTCGAAGACGATCCGCGAGGCCGGCGCGATCGACCTGGCGACGATCCAGCGCTACCTGAACTTCCACTACTCGGTGACGATCGATCTCTTCGGCGCCGACCAGTCGAGCAACGCCGCGACCTTCTATTCGTCGGGCCTGAAGGGCCGCTACGAAGAAGGCAAGCGCAGCGACGATCACGTGCTGAAGGGCCAGACCTACAAGGTGCTCGAAGTGCAGAACGGTCAGCTCGTCGAGAAGGACGTGCCGATGCTCAATGCGCTCAACGAAGTGCTGCGCGACGACTTCATCAAGGACTCGGTCGCCGGCGTCGGTCGCTGGAACAAGGTCCTCGAGAAGGCGGGCGTGCCGACGCGGCTGGTCGTGCCGCACAAGGCCTTCAACCGCAGGATCGGCGCGCTCGCCGGCATCCGCATGTCGCCCGAAGGGCAGGTGGTGAGCGAGGCCGAGTGGAAGCGGCGCGAGGCCGAGTGGCTGCCGACCGACGCCGACCGGGCCTTCGTCTCGTCGCTGATGGGCCGGGTCGTCGAGCCGGGGAAGTTTGCGAACTGGATCGCGCCGCCGGCGATGGGCATCAACAAGCAGCCGGTCGATTTCGAATACGTGCGATTCGGCTGACTTTGTCTTTCCTCTCCCGCCGGGAGAGGGAGCAGGAGGATCTCTCGATGGATGTCGCGATCGACACCGCGGTGATCAGGCAGCATCTCATCGACCCCGAGATCTGCATCCGCTGCAACACCTGCGAGGCGACGTGTCCGGTGGGCGCGATCACCCACGACGACCGCAACTACGTCGTCCGTGCCGACGTGTGCAACCTCTGCATGGCGTGCATCTCGCCATGCCCGACCGGCTCGATCGACAACTGGCGCACGGTGCCGAAGGCGCTGGCCTACGCCATCGAAGACCAGCTGACGTGGGACGAGCTGCCCGCCGAGCTCACGCCGGAGCAACTCGCCGCCGAGGGTGGGTCGGCCGACGTTGCGGTCGCGTCGCAGGGCGCGCCGGTGCTCGCCGTCGACCCGGCGGCCGCGGCCGGCGAAGCGCCCTTCAATTCGGCGGCGTACGGCTCGACCGTGGCGCCGTGGTCGGCCGAGAAGCCGGTGACCAACGCGTTTTCGCCCAGGAGCCCGGCCACGGCCATCGTCGTGGGCAACGTCGACTGCACCGAAGCCGGCTTCGCCAGCCACACCCACCACGTCGTCCTCGACTTCGGCGCGGCGCCGTTCCCGGTGCTCGAAGGACAGTCGATCGGCATCGTCCCGCCCGGCCTCGACGCGCACGGGCGCGCGCACATGCCGCGCCAGTACTCGATCGCGAGCCCGCGCAACGGCGAGCGGCCCGGCTACAACAACCTGTCGCTCACCGTGAAGCGGGTGACCGAAGATCACCAGGGCCGGCCGTTCCGCGGTGTTGGCTCGAACTACGTCTGCGACCTGAAGGTCGGCGACGCGGTGCAGGTCGTCGGCCCCTTCGGCCAGAGCTTCCTGATGCCGAACCAGCCGAAGTCGCACATCGTGATGATCTGCACCGGCACCGGCAGCGCGCCCATGCGCGCGATGACCGAGTGGCGGCGCAGGCAGAGAAAGACCGGCCAGTTCGAGGGCGGCAAGCTGATGCTCTTCTTCGGCGCGCGCACGCGAGAGGAGCTGCCGTATTTCGGTCCGCTGACGAGCCTGCCGAAGGATTTCATCGACATCAACCTCGCGTTCTCGCGCACGCCGGGACAGCCGAAGCGCTACGTGCAGGACCTGATGAAGGAGCGAGCCGCCGATCTCGCGCTCCTGCTCGCCGACCCGAACGCGCACTTCTACGTTTGCGGGCTGAAGGCGATGGAAGAGGGCGTGCTGCTGGCGATGCGAGAGGTCGTCGAGGACGCGAAGCTCTCATGGGCGGCGCTCGGGCCGACGCTGAAGCGCGAGGGCCGGCTGCACCTGGAGACCTACTGAGGCGTCGACGAAAAAAAAGCGGCCGAGGCCGCGTTTTCTTATCGGCCGCCGCTCGCGCGGCGCCGATTCGAAGCCGACTTACTTGGTGGCCGCTTTCGCCGCGTCATTGGCTTCGTGACGAGCGTGCCGAGCCTTGGCACGATGCACCGAGGCCTTCGTCTTGTGCATGGTCTTTGCCGGCTCGCCGCTCATGGCCGCCTTGGTGCTTTCGGCGGCGGCCTTGGTCGACTCGGCCGTGGCCTTGCCGGTTTCCTTCACGGCTGTGCTCGTCTGAGCGCTGGCGGCGACGGCGCCGAACAGGAAAGCGATGGCGATGAGTGCGTTCTTCATTGTGGATTCCAGAAAAGGTTGGAAAGGATGGGGTGGAGTGCAGCAGGTGCCGGCCGTTGCGACCTTCTCCGGAGTCGCTTTCGCGAACTCCCGCGCGATCACGGCCGCTACGCCTCAACGCCGTCAGACCCGTTTCCGTTGACGAGCCCGGGTCGGCTCCGCCGAGGACGACACCCACGACGTAGAGCCGCCCATAGCGATCCAGGTCAGCGCGCCGGCGCCGGCAATGGCGGCCCAGGCGTGGGCGACGGAATGAGCCTCACCTCGACGGAGGTCGGACGCGGCGTTGGCGGCGGTGCGGCCTGTCGCCAGACGCGGCTCACGACCGCCAAGGTGACGGCCGCGAACGCGATCGAGAGCACGACGGCGATGACGCGGGCGCGTCGACTCGGCCCCTGCCATTCGACGCCGCCGGCCGGCGCGTATCGCTGCGGCTCGTCGTCGCGCGACGTCGCCCGGCTCGCACGCCAGCGTGTCTTTCTCGTATTGCCTGATCGCATGGTCGTTGCCCGGACTCCGCCTAGGAAGCGGCCGACATCATCCTATCGATGGGAGGAGGGAAAGTTGGAAATGCTTTGCCCGACTTGAGATCTTCGACTACCTTGTCTAAGACTTCGTGGCCTACCGTGTTCGTTCCAAGAGAGTTCGCCGCACCTACACATTGCTTTCCGATCGGCTGGACGATTCTTCGTTTCTACGATGTCAAGGGGAGAGGTTCAGAATCAGTGCGCTCGGCAATTTGTGCGTATGCGGTGCCGATTGTTTCGACTCCGGGCGGCTCAACCACCCGAAGCCATCCAAATTGACGGTCCCCGTCCCGCCCGAATCTATGGCAGTCCCCACCTTCAGTCTCGACAACTCCTACGCCCGCGACCTGCAGGGCTTTTCCGTGCCCTGGAAGCCCGAAGCCGCGCCGTCGCCGAAGTCGCTCTTCTTCAACGAGCCGCTTGCGCAAGAGCTCGGCCTCGACGTTGCCACCTTTTCCGGCGAAGCCGGCACCGCCCTCTTCTCCGGCAACACCGTCCCCGAAGGCGCCGAGCCGATCGCCCAGGCTTACGCCGGCCACCAGTTCGGCGGCTTCTCGCCGCAGCTCGGCGATGGCCGCGCGATCCTGCTCGGTGAGGTGATCGATCGCGCCGGCCTTCGCCGCGACATCGCCTTCAAGGGCTCGGGCCGGACGCCGTTCTCGCGCGGTGGCGACGGCAAGGCGGCCGTCGGGCCGATGCTGCGCGAGGCGCTGATCGGCGAAGCCATGCACGCGCTCGGCATCCCGACGACGCGCGCGCTCGCGGTCGTCGCCACGGGCGAGCCGGTGCTGCGCGAGGTCGTGCTGCCCGGCGCGGTGCTCACGCGCGTCGCGGCCAGCCACATCCGCGTCGGCACCTTCCAGTTCTTCGCCGCGCGCGGCGACGTCGAGCGCGTGCGTCAGCTCGCCGAGTACGCGCTCGCGCGCCACGACCCCGATCTCGTCGGCGCGCCCGGGCGCTTCCTCGCGTTCCTCGGGCACGTCGCCGAGCGCCAGGCGATGCTCGTCGCGCAGTGGATGAACGTCGGCTTCATCCACGGCGTGATGAACACCGACAACATGACTATCTCGGGCGAGACCATCGACTACGGCCCGTGCGCCTTCGTCGAGGTCTACGACCCGAAGGCGGTGTTCAGCTCGATCGACTCGCACGGCCGCTACGCCTTCGGCAACCAGCCGACCATCGCGCGCTGGAACCTCGCGCGCCTGGCCGAGTCGCTGCTGCCGCTCATTGCCGACGACGCCGACGAGGCGACGGCCCAGGTCACGCGCGTGCTCGACGCGTTCCCCGTCCGCTATCGCCACCATCTGCTGAGCGGCCGGCGCGCGAAGCTCGGATTGCTCCGCGTCGACAGTGCCGACGACGCAGCCGATGCGATGCTCGCCGACGACTGGCTCGCCGTGCTCGACACCGGCCGCGTCGACTTCACTCTCGCGTATCGCCGCCTCGCCGACGCCACGGCCGGCGACGACGCGCTTTTGCGTGCGCTCTTCGCCGACGCGAGCGCGCTGGAACCGTGGCTCGAGCGCTGGCGCGAGCGCTGTGCGCGCGAGGACGAAGGCGTCTCGACGAGCGGCTCGGCGGCGAGTTCGCCGCGTGCCGAGCGAATGCGTCGCGTCAATCCCTACGTGATCCCGCGCAACCATCGCGTCGAGGAAGCGCTTGCGGCGGCGTCGGACGACGAAGATATCGGCCCGTTCGATCGCCTGCTCGCCGCCTTGCGCCGTCCTTACGACGAGTCCGCCGACCACGCCCGCTACGCCGAGCCGGCGCCGGCCGAGGTCACGGCGGGCTACCAGACCTTCTGCGGCACCTGACTGGCGCGGGCTGACTTCTTCCTGGCTGCCATCCCCGCGAGCGCTGCGGAGTTGGCCGCCGGCGCGGATGAGTTGCGTGAAGCTTGTACGACTCCCCGGTGCAGACGATGACGTCGTGGAGGCGGCGCCGTCGTTGGCGCGCCCGGCGCCATCTTCACCGTCCAGATCGCGAGATCGGCATCCGGCTGCGACGCCCACGAGTCGGGTCGTGGCGGCACGTCGCGACGTTCGAAGCAACCCGCCCCGCGACGCAGGCGACGATGGACTCTCGACCTTCGTCGTCGGTCGTTCGGACGTGCGGAATGTCTTTCGACCAGAGCATCGTGAAGTACGGGTCGGCCATCTTGCTGCGGGCCGGCAGGTTGAGCCAAGATCTGGAACAGCTCGAGCGGGTTGGACGGAGGACACCCCCTCGTTCGAGGTGTCACGCATTTCATTGCGCATTGCAGCAACTCTCCTACACTCGTTTCGTCCTTCCCCGAAAACCTCGAACGTTGGAGCGCTCCATGAGGCTGAACAGATCCGATGCCAAGGCAGGTGTACGAACCGCAGCGCTGTGGCTGGCGGTGTGCTGCGCGCCGATGGCCGAGGCCGCGGGAATCCAGTATTCGCTGACGGCGCTCGGCAGCGATGTCTGGCGTTACGACTACACGCTCAACAACACCGGCCCGAGCCTGTCGTTCGACGAATTCACGATCTTCTTCGATCTGCCCGGCGTCGTCAGCATCGATTCGTTCGTCGTGCCTGTGGGCTGGGATCCGCTCACGATCCAGCCCGACGCCGGCCTGCCGGCGAGCGGTTTCGTCGACGCGATCCGCACCGCGGGCCCGGTGCCGACCGGCAGCTTCTCGGGCTTCTCGGCCGAGTTTCACTACGCGCCCGGTCTCACGCCCGCAGCGCAGATGTTCCAGCTGCTGCTCGCGGCGAACTTCGAGGTCATCGTCGAAGGCGTGACGACGAAGATCCCGATCGTCACGCCGGTCCCCGAGCCCGGCACGTACGCCTTGATGCTCTCGGGCCTGGGAGTTCTCGGCTGGGCCGCGCGGCGACGCAAGGCCGTTCCCGTCGTGAAGACCGAAGGAGAGCCGGCATGACCGCCTCGTTGCAGCGGACGGCGCTCGCCGCCCTGGCGTGTCTTGCTCTGGTCCTGCCGTCGCTGGCCGACGCTGCCGCCAGCGTCACCGGCATGCAGCTTCTCAACACCGTTCGCGTCGACCGCACGAAGTACGACTACACCTATTCGATCACCGTCGCCAACGGCGCGCCCGCGCTCACCGCGGCGAAGGCGACCGTTGTGAGCAGCGCCGCGGCGACGCAGATCATCAAGGCCACGGTCGACCTCGGCAACCTCGCGGCCAACGCGACGGTCACGAGCACCGACACCTTCACGCTACGCCAGGACCGCAGCTTCGCGTTCAATCCCGCCGCGCTCGCGTGGACGGTCACCGGCGGGAGCGGCACCGGTGCGATCACGCTCGACCTCGCATTGTCGGATCCCGTCGTCGCGCCGTCGGGCAGCGTCACCGTCACGCCGACGCTGCGCGACGGCAACGGCAACGTCATCGGCAATGCCGGCTACCAGTTCACCGTCAATGTCGCGCCCGTCGGCCAGGTCTTCGGCAACCCACCGGTGGTGTCCGGACTGAACGTGAGCTTCGCGAAGATCGCCAAGGCGAAGCTCAACTCCGATCCCACGATCGACCCCGCTGGCGACTACGCCGATACCAACCCGACCGACCCGAACTACGGCAAGGAAACCGGCGGCATCTACCGCATCACCGTGGGCGTGGTCAGCCTGCCGGTGACGAGCAGCGCCGACGTCACGGTGCTGCCCACCGGCACGGCGAACATCACGTATGCGGCGAGCCGCTACGCCGGACAGCTCACCAACGCGTTGACGATCGCCACGAAGGGCAGCCAGACCGGCGACGCCGTCTTGCTGGCACAGGCGGCGGTGGCGCTCACCGCGGTGGACGCGAACAGCGATTTCTCGGCGATGGTGCTCAAGGTCAACAGCGCGTTGGCACCGCCCGACGGCGGCCGCATCACCGCGGCGCTGCTCGCCGCGCGAGGCTTCGTCGGCTCGGCGCAGGACCCGGCGTTCACGTCGGCCGTGGCGAATGTCATCGCCAAGATCCACGCAGCCAAGCTGCAGGTCGACGCCACCGACGTGCTGGCTCTGACGCAGGCCTCGATCGACTCGCTCCAGGCTGCGGCGAACGCGTACAGGAGCGCGTCCCAGGCGCTCCAGGGTCTGCGCACGAGCACGCTCGGTTCCTACCAGCAGCAGGACGCTATCAATCAAGCGCTCGGCACCGAGCTGCCCGCGCTGCTCGATTCGATCAAGGCGAAGACCGGCCAGCTCCTCGGCGTGACGATTCACGCGTCGAGCGGCGAAGTGCCGCGGTTCGCGTACGCGACGCGCCCGGATCGTCCGTCGTTGGCTCTGAGCGAGCTCGACGTCTCGCTCCTGCCCGCGCTCGACATCGGGCCTGGCCTCGCGATCGACCTGAGCCCCGGCGTCGCCGCGCCGATCCTGCCCGAGGCCATGTACGCCGGCACGCAACGGACGCAGCTCCTCGACTTCACGTCGACGATGTTCAGCATCCTCACCAATCTATCGTCGGCAGCTCTCGGCAACATCATCGAGCTCTCGATCACGCTGGCCAACAGCATCCTCAACATCGAGCTCAACAATTACATCAATCAGGGCTCCGCCAGCAACTTCGGCATCGACTACTGCCTGGCGAGTTCGTCGCTCGTGTTCGTCTGCCCGAACTACATTCCGAGTCGCATCGGCGGCTTCGGCTTCGGCCGAGACCCGGGGGCGATCCAGGTGATCTTGGTGGGCTGCGTCGACGCCAATCTTCTCAAGAACTTGCTGAGGCTGAGGCAGCCGAACGACCTCGGCGCGGGCATCCGTTTGGGGTTCTCGCTGCTGTCGATCGGCAGATCGCTCATTCGACCGCAGGGTCCCGTCGCGATCGTCACGCCGGACAGCATCCGCGACGACGAGATCTTCGGCGACAGCCAGGACATGCTGTACTTCGCGAACGGTTTCCCGCGCGTCAACCAGGGCCGGCTTCCGTGCGTTGGCGTGGTCATCGTGATCAACAACCGCGAAGGAGGCGTCGCATCGGTCGTCCTCAACTTCCTGGGCCAGTGCGGCTGACCCCGAGGAGACGCCGCAAGGCAGAGACGGGCACGGCGAACCCCAAGCCGTAGCCCGCCGGCACGGTGGCGTTGGCGACGCCGATGACCTCGGCGGCGAGGTTCACCACCGGGCCGCCCGAGTTGCCCGGATTCACGGCCGCGTTGAGCTGCATTTGCGCACGCAGCGATTCGGGGCGCAGGATCGCGCCGGGTCGGGCGCTGACGATCCCGGTCGTGGCGGTTGGCAGGGCGCCGAACGGACAGCCTAGCACCAGCACCCAGGTGCCGGGCGCATCCGACTCGCCCTCGGCAAGCGCAAGTCCGGGCATCGGCGCTGCCGGATCGATTTCGAGCAGCGCGAGATCGGCCTCCTCATCGAGGCGCAGCACGCGCGCGTTCCAGCGCCGCGATTGCCAGACCACGACCGGCGGTCCGCGCATCGCGGCGACGACGTGCGCTGCGGTGGCGACGACGTTCGTGTGCGCTATGCGAAAGCCCGAGCCGAGGATGCGCGACTCCTCCCGGCTCGTCGCCCCGGCTCGCTCGAGCGGCGAATCGGCAACGCCGACGACCGCCGGCATCGTGCGCTCCAGCGCCGCGGTGAACGTCGGCGACGGATCCGATGCGGGCCGGGAGGCGCAGGCTGCGATCGCGACCGCCGCGGCCAGGGCAACGGCTGGCGTCAGGGGGCGCAATCGTGTCACGCGCCCGCAACCATCCAAGGAAAGCCGAGGGGAGCGATCTGGAGGACGGAGTCGGTGCTCATCGGAAGACGGCGGGGGCGGCGGAGGTGCTCGGCTTCGCCCATGGTAACGATCCCGTCGTGGCTTCATGAAGACGGCGGCGCTGACGGGCGTCGCGGCCACCGCGTTCGACCTTCTGGCCGCCGGCACGGCGAAGGCCGACGAAGGCGGACGCGAACCGGAGGACACCGGAGAGCGCAGCCGGCGCTACCTGATCAAGGGCGGCGCGGTGATGTCGATGGACAAGAACGTCGGCGACTTCGCCCAGGCCGACGTGCTCGTCGAGGGCAAGAAGATCGTCGCCGTCGGCCCGAGCCTGCACGCCGGCGGCGCGTCGGTGATCGATGCCCGTGGCCGCATCGTCATGCCGGGCTTCATCGACACGCACCATCATCAGTTCGAGACGGCGCTGCGCAGCTTTCTCGCCGACGGGGTGCTGATCAACGACAAGTCGGGCTCGGTCAGCGGGAGCACGACCTACTTCGAGTACATCCTCCTGAAGTTCGCCCCCGTCTATCGCCCGCAGGACGTGTACATCAACGAGCTGTTCGGAGGCTTGAGCCAGCTCGACGCCGGCGTCACGACGGTGCACGACGTCTCGCAGATCCATCACTCGCCGCAGCACTCGGATGCCGCCATCCAGGCGCTGTTCGACACGGGACGCCGCGCCGCCTTCGGCTTTTTCGAGAGCGCGGGCGCCGGCATCCTCGGCACCAATCCCGGCAACAAATATCCGACCGATGCGCCGCGCATCAAGAAGCAGTGGTTCTCGTCGAGCGACCAACTCGTCCACATGATCATGGGCGGCGAGGTCTATCTCGGCAGTCCGTCGACCGACCTGTCCTGGACGATCGGACGGCAGCTCGGGCTGCAGATCGCGGCGCATATCCTCTCGCCGTTCGGCATCCGTCCCATCTTCGACAGCCTGGCCGCAGGAACCGGCGGCAACGGCCACATCGGAATCGGGCCGGACAACCTGTTCATCCACATGACCGGGATGTCCGACGTAGCCTGGAACGAGGTCAAGGACATGGGCGCGCAGGTCTCGCTCGCCGTCCCGATCGAGATGAACATGCGCCACGGCATGCCGCCCCTTCTCAAGATGCAAAGCCTGGGGCTGGAGCCGTCCCTGAGCGTGGACGTGGAGTGCACGCTGACGGCCGACTTCTTCACGCAGATGCGCTCGACGATGAACGTGCAGCGGGCGCTCGTGAACCAGATGATCCTGGAGCAGGGAAACTTCTCTCCGCCCAACGAGTGGCCGACGCCGGCCGCCGCCGTCCCGCCGCTGCTCACGACGCGCGACGTGCTGCGCTACGCCACGATGAACGGCGCCAAGGCGCTGCGGCTGGACGGCAAGACCGGCTCGCTCACGCCTGGCAAGGAAGCCGACATCATCCTCCTCGATGCCACGGCGATCAACGTCGCGCCGCTCAACAATGTGCCCGGCGCCGTGGTGTCGCTGATGGACCGCAGCAACGTCGAGACCGTGATCGTCGCCGGCAAGGTGAGGAAGTGGAAGGGCAAGCTCCTCGACGTCGATCTCGGCCACCTTCGCGCGCGTCTCGAAGCATCGCGCGACTACGTCTTCAGCGCCGCTGCGATTCCGCAGAACCTGTACCGCTGAAGGATTGTGCGGACGGCGCGGCGCAAGGCCTACGCCTTCAGCCGCCATCCCGTCCGCATGATCCAGGTCGCGACCGCGAGCGAGACGACGAAGAACGCCGAGGTCATCGCGAAGCTGATGCCGACGGGCATCTCCGACTTGTCGAAGAAGCTCCAGCGAAAGCCGCTGATCAGGTAGACCGAAGGGTTCAGCAGCGAGAGCTTCTGCCAGATCGGCGGCAGCAGGCTGATCGAGTAGAAGGGGCCGCCGAGGAAGGTGAGCGGCATCACGATCAGCATCGGGATCAGCTGGAGCTTTTCGAAGCCGTCGGCCCAGATGCCGATGATGAAGCCGAACAGGCTGAAGGTGACGGCGGTGAGCACGAGGAACATCAGCATCCAGAACGGATGGGCGATGTGCAACGGCACGAAGGCGCTCGCCGTCGCGAGGATGATGAGGCCGACGAGCACTGACTTGGTCGCCGCCGCGCCGACGTAGCTGACGACGATCTCGAGGTGCGAGATCGGCGCCGAGAGCAGCTCGTAGATCGTGCCGGTGAACTTCGGGAAGTAGATGCCGAACGAGGCGTTGGAGATGCTCTGCGTCAGCACCGACAGCATGATCAGGCCGGGGACGATGAACGCGCCGTAGGTGACGTCGCCGATGCGCTCGATGCGCGAGCCGATCGCCGCGCCGAAGACGACGAAGTAGAGCGCCGTCGAGAGGACGGGGGAGATGATGCTCTGCGTCACCGTGCGCCAAGTGCGCGCCATCTCGAAGCGGTAGATTGCGCCGATGGCGTGGGTGTTCATGCATCCTCCCGGACGAGGTTGACGAAGATGTCCTCGAGCGAGCTCTGCGTCGTCTCGAGATCCTTGACCCGAAGGCCCGCGTCGCGCAGCGCTTCGAGCAGGTCGGGGACGGCATCCTGCGAGCCGCCCGGGTCGTAGACGTAGTTGATCTCGCTGCCGCCGGCGCCGAGCGTCAGGCCACGCGCCGCGAGTGCCGCAGGCATCTGCGACAGCACCGGCTCGATGCGCAGCGTGAGGCGCTTCTTGCCGAGCTTTTTCATGAGCGTCACCTTGTCTTCGACGAGGATGATCCTGCCGTGGCGGATGACGCCGACGCGATCGGCCATGTCCTCGGCCTCGTCGATGTAGTGGGTCGTGAGCACGATCGTCACGCCCTGCTCGCGCAGGCCGCGAACGAGCTGCCACATGTCCTTGCGCAACGCGACATCGACGCCGGCCGTCGGCTCGTCGAGGAAGAGCACGCGTGGCTCGTGCGAGAGCGCCTTGGCGATCATCACGCGCCGCTTCATGCCGCCCGAGAGCGTCATGATCTTGCTGTCCTTCTTGTCCCAGAGCGAGAGGTCCTTCAGGGTCTTCTCGATGTGCGCCGGACTCGGTGCCTTGCCGAAGAGGCCGCGGCTGAACGACACCGTCGCCCACACCGATTCGAAGGCGTCGGTCGTCAGCTCCTGGGGCACGAGGCCGATCAGGGCGCGCGCCGCGCGGTAGTCGGCGACGATGTCGTGGCCGGCGACGGTGACACTGCCTTCGACGAGCTTGACGATGCCGCAGATTAGGCCGATGAGCGTCGTCTTGCCTGCGCCGTTCGGGCCGAGCAGCGCGAAGATCTCGCCCGGCCGGATGTCGAGGCTCACGTGGTCGAGCGCGCGAAAGCCCGTGGCGTAGGTCTTGGAAACGTCGTGGACGGAAATGATGGGGGTCATCGATGGGGCTCGGCGGACGGTGAATTCGGGGAGCGACATCTCGGACTCGCGCCAGTATCGCGCCATCGACTCTCCGGCGCGCCGAGGCCGCGCCGGCTCGGTCATGTCGCCGTGGCGCGCTTCGGCCGGAGCCCGAGCCACACCACCGTCGCCACCACGAGCAGCGCGCCCGCGACCTGCGACGGGGCGATCCTCTGGCCGAGGATCGCCCAGGCGAGCACGAGGGCGAACACCGGCTCGACGTTCATGATCGCCGCGTTGCCGACGACGCCCAGGCGCGGCAGCACGGTGAAGAGGATCGTGATGCCGGTGCCGTAGAGCAGCGTCAGGAGCGCGAGGCCCCACCAGCCAGCGCTCGCATCGGGGAGATGGAAGCCGCCCTGCCAGGCGATGCCGGCGAGCGCGAGCGCCGCGACCATCGCCATCGTGCCCGCCGTCCGGACGCGACCGTCGAGCGTGCCGATCTCGTGCTGCGTTAGCACCAGCGCGACGCCGAACGTGGCGGCTGCGGTGAGCGCGAAGGCGACGCCGGCGCCGATCCGCTGCCACTGCAGCGTCGCGCCGACGCCCGACGCGGCGCCGAGCACGTCGAGCGCGAGCGCGAGGCCGAAGAGCATCACCGGCATCGCCAGCACGACGCGGCGCTCGGGCCGGTGCGCGTACAGCAGGCGGGCCCAGAGCGCGGTCCAGAGCGGATAGGTGTTGAACGCGAGCAGGGCGAGCGCCACCGGCAGGCGCGCCACCGCGGAATAGAGGCACACGCTCTGCACGCCGATGACCAGGCCGATGGCCGGCAGGAAGCGGCGCTGGCGCGGTGTCAGCGCGACAGGCACGCGCTGCACGACGATGAGCGAGCCGACGACGAGCGCAGTCGCGATGCTGCGCACGGCGACCGCGGTGGTGACGTCGACGCCGTGATCGAACGCGATCCTCGCGGCGACGTGATTGGCGCCCATCAGCAGGGCGATGAGGAGCAGGGTGGCGAACGCGGTGATCGAAAGGGCCGTGGTCGGGGGACGCTCGCTCATCGCCTCATTGTCGTGTCGCCCGCCGGGCGTCTGCGCTCAGCCCGAGACGCGCGCCCTCAGCACCTGGCCGTCGTGCGGATCGATCTCGCACTCGAAGCCGAAGAAGGTCGAAGGCGCGCCCGCGTTCGGCAGGGCACGACCGCGGCCCTGGAGCACGGCGCGGTCGACGCTGTCCTGGCGGAAGCTGCGGGTGTCGCTGTCGAAGGTGATCTGGGTGACGCGCGGCCAGCGCTTCTGCAGCGCCTGCACCGCGCTCGACTCGCATGACGCCATCGACAGGTGGCTGATGTCGGGCTCGGCAGGAGGCTTCTTTGACGAAGCGGCCTTGGCGGCGACGGCTGTCGTGTCGCGCATGACCATGCCGACCGTCTCGAAGGTCTGCCGGTCGACGTAGCAGGTGAAGCGGACAGTGCGCGTGCCGTCGGCGGCGCGCCAGCGTCCTTCGCCGCTCAGCACGAGCTGGGTGTCGCTCGGCAGCGCGGGTTGAACGGCCGGCGCGGCCTTGAACGTGACGTCGGCCGGCTGCGTCGCCTTGGTCGCGAGGGTTCGTCGCGCGGATTGCTCGCAGGCCGCGACCGCTTCGTCCTCGGCTGTGGTCACGCCGGTCGCGGCGCGTGCCGGCATCGACGATGTCAGCGCGATCACGCCAGCCATCGCGGCCAGGAGGACCGCGCCGCGCAGCGACGAGCGGCGGCGCGAGACCGCGACGTGAACCGGTCGGCGTAACTCGGATGCCAACGCGAGGACTCGCTACTTGCCGGTCTCGGCGTAAGACAGCCGAGCGGCCGTGTGCGCCTTGAGTCGCTCCTTGGCGCCGGGCAGGCTCAGCTTCACCGCGCGCCTGGCGCGATGGACGTTGTCGCGCAAGACGTGCAGTCTCGTTCTCTTTCTTTGGGCTTGGGTGGCCATCATGTGACTCCGGGTGTTGGAAGGTCAGGTTACACGAGTCCAGCGCTTCGCTTGTGATCATGCCGCCGCGATCGTAAGGTGTTAGCTTTCGCGTCCTCTCCCACGACAGGCGAACGCCATGGACCACGACATGCCCGCGGACGGGCTGCAGCTGCGATCCCTCATCAAGGACGACGGCGAGCTCGAGCTCTCGCTCGTTCGCGTCGCCACGCCCGAGCCCGCCGCCGACGAGGTCGTGCTGCGCGTCGAGGCGACGCCGATCAACCCGTCCGACATCGGCCTCCTTTTCGGCGCGGCCGACCTCGCCACGCTCGAGGTGAGCGGCAGCGGCGTGGGCACGGTCGCCCGCGCCCGCATTCCCGCGGCGGCGATGAAGGCGATGGCCGCCCGGCTCGGCCAGTCGATGCCGGCGGGCAACGAAGGCGCCGGCACCGTCGTGAAGACGGGCAGCGGCGCCGCCGCGCGCGCGCTCCTGGGCCGGACCGTCGCCGTTCTCGGCGGCGCCATGTATTCGCAGTACCGCACGGTGAAGGCCGATCAGTGCCTGCCGCTGCCGGCCGGCACCAGCGCCGCCGAAGGTGCCTCGTGCTTCGTGAACCCGCTCACCGCGCTCGGAATGACCGAGACGATGCGTCGCGAAGGCCACCGCGCGCTCGTCCACACGGCGGCGGCGTCGAACCTCGGCCAGATGCTCAACCGGATCTGCCTTGCCGACGGCATCGGCCTCGTCAACGTCGTGCGAAAGCCCGAGCAGGAAGCGCTGCTGCGCGAGCAGGGCGCGGTGCACGTGGTCAGCAGCGCCTCGCCGGCGTTCATCGAGGAGCTGACGCAGGCGCTCGTTGCCACCGGCGCGACGCTCGCCTTCGACGCCATCGGCGGCGGCAGGCTCGCCGGCCAGATCCTCGGCGCGATGGAGGCGGCGATCAACCGCAGCGCGAAGGAGTACAGCCGCTACGGCTCGACGACGCACAAGCAGGTCTACCTCTACGGCGGCCTCGACACCGGCCCGACCGAGCTCGTGCGCAACTTCGGCATGACCTGGGGCATGGGCGGCTGGCTCCTCTTCCCCTTCCTGCAGCGCATCGGCCCCGACGCCGCCCAGGTGCTGAAGGCCCGCGTCGCCGCCGGTCTCAAGACCACCTTCGCGAGTACCTACACCCGCACGGTCTCTCTCGCGGGCGCGCTGCAGGCCGACGCCGTCGCCGAGTACGGTCGGCGCGCGACATCCTCGAAGGTGCTCGTCGACCCGAGCCTGTGACCGGTGAAGGCCCGGCCCGTCAGCCGGCCCAGCCGTGCTGGCCGATGAAGTCGGCCGTCGAAAGCTGCGTCTCCATTCGTCGGACGATCCGCGCAGGGCGGACGCCGTCGCGGGCCCGGTCCTCCAGGCTCCTCGGGCGGCTACGAGGGCTGCTTCGCCCTCGCCGCGGCGCTGCGCACCGGCAGTTTCCAGTCCGGCCGCACGTAGTGGCAGGTGTAGCCGTTCGGGATCCGCTCGAGGTAGTCCTGGTGCTCGGGCTCGGCTTGCCAGAACGGCCCCGCCGGCACGACCTCGGTGACGACCTTCCCGGGCCAGAGGTCCGATGCGTCGACGTCCGCGATCGTGTCCTCGGCGACGCGCTTCTGCTCGTCGCTCGTGAAGTAGATCGCCGAGCGATAGCTGAGGCCGCGGTCGTTGCCCTGGCGGTCCTTCGTCGACGGGTCGTGGACCTGGAAGAAGAATTCGAGGAGCTTGCGATAGCTGATCCTGGCCGGATCGAAGACCACCTCGATCGCCTCGGCATGCGTGCCGTGGTTGCGATAGGTCGCGTTCGGTACGTCGCCGCCCGAGTAGCCGACGCGGGTCGAGATCACCCCTGGCATCTTGCGGATCAGGTCCTGCATGCCCCAGAAGCAGCCGCCTGCGAGCACTGCGCGTTCTTCGCTCATTTCACGTCCTCCACCTGGTCGAGATAGTCGCCGTAGCCTTCGGCCTGCATGTCGTCGCGATGGACGAAGCGCAGCGACGCCGAGTTGATGCAGTAGCGCAGACCGCCGCGATCGCGCGGGCCGTCGTTGAACACGTGGCCGAGGTGGCTGTCGGCGCCGGTCGAGCGCACTTCGGTGCGTATCGTCCCGTGCGACGCGTCCTCGAGCTCGTTGACGTGGATCGGCGCGATCGGCTTGGTGAAGCTCGGCCAGCCGCAGTGCGACTCGAACTTGTCGGAAGAGGCGAAGAGCGGCTCGCCCGAGACGATGTCGACGTAGATGCCGGGCTCCTCGTTGTCGAGCAGCTCGCCTGTGCCGGGGGCCTCGGTGCCGCTTTGCTGGGTGACGCGGTACTGCTCGCGCGTCAGCGCGGTGACCGCTTCGGGGGTTTTTCGATACTCGGACATGTCCCTCTTTCGGTGCTCGGTGGGCTCGGATCGGGAAGTCGGGGCAGCTTAGCGAAAGTCAATCCCGCACAGTGTCCGGCGGCCGATGGCCATGAGCGCAGTGGTCGTTTCCGGGCCGATCGAACTTACGCTAGAAATCGGGAACCGGCTCGCCGAGCAACTTCGAGCGCGCGAAGACGTAGGGCACCGAGCCGAGTGCGAGCAGCTCGTCGTGAAAGCGCCGTTCCGAGTAGTCGGCGCCGAGCTTCTTCCTGAAGTCGGCCTTGAGGGCGAGGATCTGCTCCTTGCCGGCGAAATAGCAGACCAGCTGCGACGGCCAGTTGACCGCGCGCCGGACGTCGGGATCGACCACGGCTTGGCCCGGCGCGGTCCCGCGCTTCCAGTCGGCGCCTTGCTGGAGCGTCCATGCGCCGGTCTCGATCTTCACGTCGTAGACGACGCGACGGATGCGGAAGCGCCAGCTGCGCAGCGTGTTGACGCGGGCCTCGATCGATGTTCCCAGGCCACCCTGCTCCCACATCTCGCCTTCGGCATAGAGCGCCCAGCCTTCGTTCTGCACAGCGTCCTGGAAGAGGCTCCGCAGCGGGTCGGGGTTCAGCCGTGCGATGCTCAGCTGCAGATGGTGGCCGGGCATGCCTTCGTGCACGGCGTAGGGGCCCATCGAGCTCTGCTCGAAGAGCGCCGACTCGCGGACTGTTTTCTGGCGGGCCGCGAGTGGCATCGCCGGGTCGAAGTGCTCGACGTTCCACCAGCCGACGTTGTCGTCGATGAAGGGCGGCGGCGGATTCATGCTGCCGCCGTCGCCGGTGAGCGGAACCATCGCGTCGGGGGTCACGCGCGCGCGCACCGGGCCGACGGCCGCGGGGATCGTGACGAAGCCCGCTGCCTCGATCGCGGCGCGATGGTGGACCTGGATCCGGTCGTAGAGCGCGAGGAGCGACGCCTGGTCGAGATCGGTCGCCGCCTGCGCCAGCGCCTCCGGCAGCAGCGCCGGTGCGGGCAGTTTCGGCGCCAGCTCGCCAAGCTCGCCGTC
>JAYVVB010000317.1:0-3515 GCA_043787455.1 Rhizobacter sp. | reverse complement strand
CTGACGGGCGGAGCGCCACAGCGCTTTGTCGACATCATGGCCGAGGCCCTGAAGATGAAAAAGGATGCGCAGTCCTATCACGCCGCGCTGCGCGACTGGGTCGACCGCGGCGCGGCGAGCCGTTTCGCGCTGTCGCCCGACGAGGTCGTGGCCCGTTCACGGCCGCGCGACGACGCGAAGGCGCTGGGTCACGCCCACTTCCAGCTCGCGTCGCAACTCGAGATCGACGGCCATCACGACGCAGCGGTCCACCATTTTCGCGAAGCCCATCGCCTGGTGCCGGACAGCTGGACGTTCCGCCGACAGGCCTGGTCGCTCGAGAAGGTCGGTGACGGGCCGCTCGCGCGATTCTGGCAAGGACCGAAACCCGATGCGCCCGACGCCTGGCCTTATGAGGGCGACTGGCTGAGCGATGTGCGCAGGACCGGAGCGGAAAACTACAGCGAAGCGTGGCGCCCTTGATCGGAGGCGGTGCCAGCCGCTGAACGCGGCGAGTCGGGGTGGAACCGATTCAGTCCACGTGCAACTCACTGGCACTGAGTCGTTCAAGCCCGGTGAGGTGCTTGAACGAGACTATTGGCCAATCAACGGCCCTTCCACACCGGCGGGCGCTTCTCCGCGAACGCGCGCGCGCCTTCCCTGGCGTCTTCGGTCTCGTGGACGACCGGCATGCCGATCCGGTCCTGCAGTTCCCAACCGGCCGCCTCGTTCAGGTCGAGCGCGTCGCGCACGATGGCCTTGGAGGCCTGCACCGCCAGCGGCGCATTGCCCGCGACGATCTTGGCCAGCGCCAGGCCGCGCTCGAAGGCCTCGCCCGGTTCGCACAGCTCGTTGACGAGGCCGACGTCGTAGGCGCGTTCGGCGCTGATCGGATCGCCGGTGATCGCAAGGTGCATGGCCACGTGGTACGGCACGCGACGCGCCAGGCGCATCAGGCCGCCCCCGGCGGCGACCAGGCCGCGCTTGACCTCGGGGATGCCGAGCCGGGCACCGCGCGCCGCGACGATGACGTCGCACGACATTGCGAGCTCCAGCCCGCCAGCCAGCGCGAAGCCCTCGATCGCCGCAACCATCGGCTTGTTCGGCGGTTTCAACGTGATGCCGCCGAAGCCGCGCTCGGTGAACGACGATTCCTTGCGCAGCAGGGCCTTCAGGTCCATGCCGGCGCAAAAGCCGACGCCCGTGCCGATCAGCAGGCCGACGCGCAGCGTCGGATCGCCGTCGAGCCGGTCCATCGCCGCCGACACGCCCCGCGCCAGCGCAGGGCTGATCGCGTTGCGGGCCGCGGGCCGGTTCAGGCGCACGATCAGCACCTCCTCGTCTCGCGTGACGAGGACGGCGTCTTCATTCGTGGATGCGTTCATCTTCGACCTTTCATCATCTCGGGGCCCCGGGCTTCGCCCGTTCAGGCGGCGGCTGCCATCTTGTGCGCTACGACGGACACCGGCAGCGCGCTCATCCGCGGGATGCCGCTTACCGGGTCGTGCTCGTCGACGTGCATCAGCAGGTTGACATTGCTGCCGGCGAGAAACGGGTCGTGCTCGGCCTGCTCGCCCTGCGCGCCGAAGCCATGGGTCATCGCGACAACGCCGGGGCGCAGCGTGTCGTCGGCCTCGACGATGCCCAGGACCCGGTCGTAGCGCGATGCGATGGCCACCACGTCGCCGTCGTGCACGCCCGCCGACGTCATGTCGGAGGGATGCATGAACAACGGGTTGTAGGGCTTGCCCCGAAGCAGCCCCGGCAGGTTGGTGCCGATCGAGTTCATCGTCAGATTCGCCCGACGGCACACGAGGACGTACGGGAGGGCCGTGGCTTGCCGGGCGGCGCGAAAGTCTTCGGCGCGCACCTGCGCGAGTTCCTTCATCATCGTCGGGTCGGCCGCTTCCAGCCTGGCGGTGCAATCGACATCGCGCGGCGCGACCCGCACGTCGAGGTCGAAGCGCTTGCCGTGCGGATGGCGCTTCACCTCGTCCAGCGGGACGCGCGAGTGCGACGTGGCTAGCGCGAACAGAGCGTCCAGGCTCGGCACATGAGCCATGTCGAACGGCACGACCTGGGTCGGGCTTTCGACGAACTTGCCCATGCCGTGGTAGTTGGTCCAGTTCAGCCTCAAACGCATGGCCTGCGCGATGCGGAAGAAGAAGGCGTGCTCCTCCAGCAGGTCCGATCCCGCCGGCGCTGGCGCTGTCGCTGGCGTGTACTGCGCCCAGCAGTTCTGGAATCCCCGGGTCGCGCCGGTGTACTTCAGCCACTCCGCCTGGTACGTCAGCGCCGGCTGCTCGAGCGGCATCGGCGGCGCGACCACGTAGTGCGCCAGCTTCGCCGTGGCCGAGAACATCACATCGAGCGAGACCAGCAGGTCGAGCGAGCGCAGCGCCTTCTCGGTCTTGCGCTGGTCCGGGAACGCCGACACCGGGTTCGCGCCGATGCAGATCAGCGCGCGGACCTGGCCTTCGCCTTCGAGCAGGATCTCGTCGGCCAGCGCCGCCGTCGGCATGCCGGTCACGGTCTCGCGCAGGCCCATCACGCGCATCGTCTCGTTGCCATAGATGGAGTACGGCGGCAGCGGCTGCGCTTTCGGCGTGAAGGCCGGCAACAGCACGTTGGGATAGACCGCGCGCTCGCCGGCCTTGGCCCAGCGGCCGCAGATCGTGTTCAGGCAGTGCGCCAGGTAGAAGGACAGATTGCTGCGCATCGAGAAACTCGGGCCGGTCGCGCAGACAACCATGCCGCGCTTCGCGCGACCGAAGGTGCGCGCGGCCTCGAGCAGGTCGGCGACCGCGACGCCGGCCCGTTCGGCCACGTAGTCCGGCGTGTACGGTGCGACGGCGTCCTTCAAGGCGTCGAAGCCCGAGACGGTTTCGGCGATGAACGCAGCGTCGACCAGGCCTTCGGCGATGACGATGTGGATGAAGCCCGCCAGCAGGGTCGGGTCTTCTCCCGGTCGCGCCTGCAGGTGCACGTGCGCGCGCCGCGCGCAGTCGCTGCGGCGAGGGTCGATCACGATCAGCTTCAGGCCGCGCTCGACCGCCTCCTTCAGCCGCATGCCGGGGTTGTTGTAAGGCAGCCCGTTCGACTTCGCGATGATCGGGTTGGCACCGACCAGCATCCAGGTGTCCGATCCCTCGAAGCCCTGTGCCCCGGCCATCCAGTAGCCGTGCATCGCCATCGAGATCTTCTCGGCCGGCTTGTCGATCGTGGCGGGCGTGAAGAACATCGGCGAGCCGATGGCCTGCAGGAACGACAAGCCCATCATCGCGCCGAACGGGTGTTGCACGGTGCCGTTGCCGATGTAGACCGCCACGGCGCGCGGCCCGTGTCGGTCGACGATCTGCCGCAGCTGGAGCGCGATCTCCTGCACGGCGGCGTCCGACGCCACGGGTGAAAAATTGCCATCGGCCTGCCGCTTCATGCTGGTCAGCAGGCGGTCGGGGCTGTTGGTCTGCTCAGGAAGGGCGCGTCCCTTGGGGCAGGTGTAGCCGTCGTACTCGTCGGCGTCGGGGTCGCCGGCC
>JAYVVB010000316.1:0-13452 GCA_043787455.1 Rhizobacter sp. | reverse complement strand
CCGACTTCGTCGGCATCACCGGCGAAGAGGCTCAGCGCCTGCGCGAGAAATACTGGCTGCGCTACGGTGCGACGCTGCTCGGCCTGGTGCGTCACCACGGCGTGCGCGCGGCCCATTTCCTGGCCGAGACCCATCGCATGCCAGGTCTCGAGGACCGGCTGCGCACGAGCGCGCACGATCGGGCCGTGCTCGGGCGCCTGACGGGCCGCAAGATAATCGTTACCAACGCGCCGCGCGACTACGCGATGCGCGTGTTGACGACGCTTCGCTTGTTGCGCTACTTCGATGCCGTCGTCACGATCGAGGACATGTCGATGTTCGGCCATCTCCGGCCCAAGCCCGACGCGCGCATGTTTCGCCGTCTCGCTGCGCGTCTTCGCGTCGCGCCGAGCCGATGCGTCCTGGTCGAAGACACGCTGGTTCATCTCAAGGCGGCGCGCTCGGTCGGCATGCGCACGATCTGGATGCAGCGATACCTCGGCGGCCGCTTTCGCGGCACGGTGAAGGGTGGCGTCAACGCCGGCGCGCGAACGGCGACTTCCGCACGCGTCGAGTGCCCGAAGCCGCCATACCTCTATGCCAAAATCGGCACGCTCCGGCACCTCGCACCTCGTAGATGACGCACCCCTCCGATCCGCCCGCCGGTGTCGCCTCCGATGCCGAGGAGAGTGCAGCCGATGCGGATCACCCGCTGCCCGACGAGGCGATCGTTCCCGGCACGATCGCGCCGATCGTCGCCAAGGTCGCCGTGAGGAAGCGGCCGCGTCCCGGCGAGCGCCGCGTCCAGATCCTCGAGACCCTCGCGACCATGCTCCAGGAGCCCGGCGCCGAGCGCGTGACGACCGCCGGCCTCGCCGCCAAGCTCGAGGTTTCGGAAGCGGCGCTCTATCGCCACTTCGCGAGCAAGGCGCAGATGTTCGAGGGCCTGATCGAGTTCATCGAGCAGAGCGTCTTCACGCTCGTCAACCAGATCGTCGAGCGCGAGTCCGACGGCGGCGCGCAGGTCCAGCGCGTGCTCGCCGTGCTGCTCCAGTTCGGCGAGAAGAACCCGGGCATGACGCGCGTGATGGTCGGCGATGCGCTGGTGTTCGAGAACGAGCGGCTGGTGACGCGCATGAACCAGTTCTTCGAGCGCATCGAGTCGCAGTTGCGGCAGAGCCTGCGCCGCCACGCTGAAAGCACCGGCTCGACGACGCCGACGGTCGACGCGAACGCGCAGGCCTCCGTGCTCACGGCCTTCGCCGTGGGCCGCCTGCAGCGCTTCGCGCGCTCGGGCTTTCGCAAGAGCCCGACCGAGCATCTCGACGTCGCCTTGCGGCTCTTCGCCTCGTAGTTCGGCTGCGGGAGTCGACACTTGACGACGATCTTCGCCGGCGGCCGGCCGCTGACGCTGCTGCCCGAGAAGGCGGCCTTCCTCGCGTCGAGCCGGACGCTCCTCGTCGCCGACGCGCACGTCGGCAAGTCGACGACGTTTCGCGCGCTCGGCGTGCCAGTGCCGCACGGCACCACCGGCGAGACGCTCGCCGCGCTCTCGTTGCTGGTCGCGACCTGGCGCGCGCGCCGGATCGTCTTCCTCGGCGACTTCCTCCACTCCGCCCACGCGCACGCTCCGGCGACGATCGGCGCGCTCGCGCGCTGGCGCCGCGCCCACACCGCGCTCGAGCTCGTCCTCGTCCGCGGCAATCACGACGACCGGGCCGGCGATCCACCGTCGCACCTCGGCATGCGGGTCGTCGACGAGCCGTTCGAGTGCGATGGCCTCGCGCTCTGTCATCACCCGCGGCCGCGCCGCGGCGCGTACGTGCTCGCCGGCCACCTCCATCCATGCGTGAGCCTCGGCGGTCGCTCTTTCGATCACCTGCGCCTGCCGTGCTTCTGGTTCGGCGACGACGTCGGCGTGTTGCCTGCGTTCGGCGCCTTCACCGGCATGCATCCGGTCCGCGCCCGCGCGAGCGACCGCGTCTTCCCGGTCGCGGACGGTGCCGTCGCGGCGATGCGCAGCCGTGTCGCCCTCGACCCGGGCGACCGCCGCGCCGCCTGACATGGCCGTCGACGCCGGCGCGCTCCAGCACCTCCTCGTTCGCGTCGAGGCGCTCGTCGACCGGCTCGAGGCGGTGCTGCCGCATCCGCTCTCGGCGCCCGACTGGCAGGCGTCGACGGCGTTTCGCTATCGCAAGCGCGCCGGCGCCGGCCGGCTCGAGCCGGTGCGCCACGTCGCCACGATCCGGCTCGACGCGCTCGTCGAGGTCGAGGCGCAGAAGGAGCGTCTGTTGCGCAACACCGAGCAGTTCGTCGCCGGCAAGGGCGCGAACAACGTGCTGCTCACCGGCTCGCGCGGCACCGGCAAGAGCTCGCTCATCAAGGCCTGTCTCAACGAGTTCGCGGCGCGCGGCCTGCGCCTGATCGAGGTCGACAAGACCGACCTCGTCGACCTGCCAGACATCGTCGATCTCGTCGCCGAGCGGCCCGAGCGCTTCGTCATCTTCTGCGACGACCTGAGCTTCGACGAGGGCGAGGCGGGCTACAAGGCCCTGAAGTCGATCCTCGACGGCTCGGTGTCGGAAAGCTCGGAGAACCTGCTGATCTATGCGACCAGCAATCGGCGCCATTTGCTGCCCGAATACATGAAGGAAAACCTCAGCTACACCCACACCGACGACGGCGAGGTCCATCCGGGCGAGGTCGTCGAGGAGAAGATCTCGCTCTCGGAGCGCTTCGGCCTGTGGGTCAGCTTCTATCCCTTCACCCAGGACGAGTACCTGGCGATCGTCGCCGCCTGGCTCGCCGGGTTCGGCGTCGGGGCCGAAGCGATAGCGGCGGCGCGGCAGGAGTCGCTCGTCTGGGCGCTCGAGCGCGGCTCGCGCTCGGGCCGCGTCGCCCACCAGTTCGCCAAGGACTACGCCGGACGGCACGCTTGAGCGAGGGCGAGATCGTCGATGTCGCCGTCGGCGTGCTGATCGACGCGACCGGCCGCTTCCTGCTCACGTCGCGACCCGAGGGCAAGGTCTACGCCGGCTGGTGGGAGTTCCCCGGCGGCAAGCTCGAGGTCGGCGAGTCGGTGACGGAGGCGCTCGCGCGCGAGCTGCACGAGGAGCTCGGCATCGTCGTCGGCGACGTCCGACCCTGGAACGTCACGCGCATGGACTACGCCCACGCCCGCGTGCGCCTGCACTTCTGCAAGGTGACGTCGTGGCACGGAGCCTTCGAGATGCGCGAGGGCCAGCAGATGGCCTGGCAGACGCTGCCCGTGACCGTCGCGCCGGTGCTGCCCGGGACCTTGCCGGTGCTCGACTGGTTCGCCGCTGAGCGAGGGTTCGTCGGCGCGACCGTGGCAGCAGCGGAGGGCGCCGCTACACTGAAGCGATGAGCTGGCTCGACGAGGTGAAGTGGGACGCGAACGGGCTCGTTCCGGCGATCGCCCAGGAGGCGGGCAGCAATGACGTGCTGATGCTCGCCTTCATGAACCGCGAGGCGCTGGCGCGCACAGCCGAGCTCGGCGAGGCCGTCTACTGGAGCCGCTCGCGGGGGCGGCTCTGGAGGAAGGGCGAGGAGAGCGGCAACGTCCAGAAGGTCAGGGAGCTCCGGCTCGACTGCGACAACGACGTCGTCCTCCTGAAGGTCGAGCAGACGGGTCATGCGGCCGAGGAGCCGTCGATTGCCTGCCACACCGGCCGCCATTCGTGCTTCTTCCAGCTCTATCGCGACGGCGCTTGGCAGACCGTCGATCCGGTCTTGAAAGATCCCGAACGCGTCTACAGATAGCGCCGTCATGGACGATCGGCCCGCTTCCAACACCGACACGCTGACGCGGCTTGCCGCCGTCATCGCTACCCGGCGCTCGGCCGATCCGGCGTCGAGCTATGTCGCGCGCCTCGTCGCCAAGGGCCCGGACGCCGTGTTGAAGAAGATCGGCGAGGAGGCGACCGAGGTCGTCATGGCGTGCAAGGACGGCGCCCGCGAGCGGATCGTCGCCGAGGTCGCCGACCTGTGGTTTCATACCCTGATCGCGCTCGGCGAGCACGGCCTCGCGCCGGCCGACGTGATCGCCGAGCTCGAGCGCCGCGAGGGCCAGTCGGGCCTCGAGGAATTCGCCGCCCGCAAGATGACATCGAGAGAGGATGACGGAACATGAACGACGTGATTTCCACCAGCGTGCCGATCGATCGTGAACGCCAGGGGCTGACGACGCTCACTCACGTGATGTACGCGCTGCACACCGCCTCCTGGTTCTCGGCCGGGATCTTCTCGGTGATCGCGATGATCATCAACTACGCCAAGCGCTCGGACCTGCCCGACGACTTCTTCCGCAGCCATTTCCGCTGGCAGGCGCGCAGCTTCTGGTTCACCGTGCTGTGGCTCGTGCTCACCTCGTGGCTCTGGCTGATCCTGGTCCTGCCCGGCATGTTCGCGTATGCGGCGATCGGCCTGTGGTACCTCTACCGCTTCATCCGCGGCTGGCTCGCGTTCGCGTCGAACCGGTCGATGCCGATGCCCTTTGGCGTATGAGAAGCTTCACAGCTTCTGAGCCATGAACCGAGACCCGAGCTGCGTCTTCTGCAGGATCGTCGCCGGCGAGATCTCGGCGAAGAAAGCCTACGAGGACGACGAGCTTCTCGCCTTTCACGACATCGCGCCCTGGGCGCCGGTGCATGTGCTCGTGATCCCGAAGGAGCACATCGCCAGCTATTACGACGTCGCCGACAGCCACACCGCGATGCTCGGCCGCATCTTCGCGCTCGCCCCCCGGTTGATGCGCGAGCTGGGCGTCACCAACGGCTTTCGCACTCTCGTCAACACCGGCGCCGACGGACGACAGGAGGTGCCCCACCTCCACGTTCACGTCATGGGCGGTCCGCGTCCGTGGGCGAAGGGCTGACCTAGAATCGAAACAGGTTTGCATTCGGAGAACCACCATGGGTTCCTTCAGCGTCTGGCACTGGTTGATCGTCCTGCTCATCGTCGTCCTGATCTTCGGGACGAAGAAGCTGAAGAACATGGGCAGCGACCTCGGCAGCGCCGTCAAGGGCTTCAAGGACGGCGTTCGCGACGGCACCGCCTCGCCCGCCGACCCGGCGGCACCGACGCAGCAGGTCGGCGCGGCGCGCACGCTCGACCCGGGCACGGTCGACGTCGACGCCAAGACGAGGAGCTGACGCCTTCGTCGTCGCGACCGCGCGATGATCGATTTCGGCTTCGACAAGATCGCGCTGATCAGCGCCGTGGCTCTCATAGTCATCGGGCCGGAGAAGCTGCCGAGCGTCGCGCGCACCGTGGGCACGCTGATCGGCAAGGCGCAGCGCTATGTGGCCGACGTCAAGGCCGAGGTGAACCGGTCGATCGAGCTCGAGGAGCTCAAGAAGATGAAGACCGAGTTCGAGGACGCGGCGAAGAACGTCGAGCGCACGGTCTCGAGCGAGATCCAGCAGACGACGAACGACCTGAACGCGGCCTGGGAGCCGCCGGTCGCGGACCCGTCCATCGGCGCGCCTTACATGAGCGCGTCGATGCCGCAGTACCGGCATCCGAAGAAGAACTGGCGCCTGAAGCGCGGCGCGATGCCGCAGTGGTACAAGCAGAAGAACGGCGTGCGCGCCAAGGCGCAGTCGGGCGCGGCACGGGTCGCGCGCTTCCGCCCGCCGAGAACGTCGGCCTGATCTCGATGGCGCTTCCCGAAGGCCGCTGTCGACCAGAATCGCCGGGGCTCGCCGGCTCGGCGCGCCGCCGTCGGCTTTCCTGCTCATGAGCACCCCCGATCCCGACGAGCTCGCCGGCACCGAGCAGCCGTTCGTCTCGCACCTCGTCGAGCTGCGCGATCGGCTGATTCGCGCCGCGATCGCGGTCGGCGTCTGCGCCGCCGTGCTGTTCTTCTATCCCGGGCCCGGCGCGCTCTACGACCTGCTCGCCGCGCCGCTCGTCGCGCATCTGCCGGCGGGCGGGACGCTCATCGCCACCAACGTCATCTCGCCCTTTCTCGTGCCGATGAAGATCACGCTGATGACGGCGTTCCTGATGGCCTTGCCGGTCGTCCTCTACCAGGCCTGGGCCTTTGTCGCCCCCGGCCTCTACATGCACGAGAAGAAGCTCGTCCTGCCGCTCGTGATCTCGAGCACGTTGCTCTTTTTCCTCGGCGTCGCGTTCTGCTATTTCTTCGTCTTCGGCAAGGTGTTCACCTTCATCCAGAGCTTCGCGCCGAAGAGCGTCTCGGCGATGCCGGACATCGAGGCCTACCTCAGCTTCGTGATGACGATGTTCATCGCCTTCGGCGCCGCCTTTGAGGTGCCGATCGCCGTCGTCGTGCTGGCGCGCCTCGGGCTGGTGAGCATCGCGAAGCTGAAGGCGTTCCGCTCGTACTTCATCGTGCTCGCCTTCATCATCGCCGCGATCCTGACGCCACCCGATGTCGTCTCGCAGCTCGCGCTGGCGATCCCGATGGTGGTGCTCTACGAAGTCGGCATTTGGGCGGCGCAGATCTTCATCCGCCACACCCAGCCGCCAGCGACGGAAGAGAAGACGGCGTCGTGAGCGTGGCCACGGCCTAGCGATCGACGGTCTGCGGTCGCGACGGCGGCCGCTGGCCGACCGTGACGGCGATGTCGACGGCGCTGGCGCCACGCTGTACCGTGATCGTCGCCGGCTCTTTCGGCTTCAGCGCCGCGACCGCATTGAGCAGCTGCGGCGTGTTGGCGATCGGTACGCCGGCGATCTTCAGGACGACGTCGCCCGGGCGCATGCCGCCCTCGCTCGCCGGGCCGCTCTGCACGACGCCGGTGATCAGCACGCCCTGCTTGACCGGGAGATCGAGCGTCTTGGCGACGTCGGGCGTGAGGTCACGCGGCTCGACGCCGATCCAGCCGCGCGTGACGCGGCCGTCCTTGATCAGGCTTTCCATCACCTGGCGTGCCGTGCTCACCGGGATTGCGAAGCCGATGCCGAGGCTTCCGCCGCTCCTCGAATAGATCGCGGTGTTGATGCCGAGCAGGTTGCCGGCGACGTCTACGAGCGCGCCGCCCGAGTTGCCCGGATTGATCGCGGCGTCGGTCTGGATGAAGTTCTCGAAGATGTTGATGCCGAGCGAGTTGCGGCCGAGCGCGCTGACGATGCCCGCAGTCACCGTCTGACCGACGCCGAAGGGATTGCCGATGGCGAGCACGATGTCGCCGACCTCGACGTGATCGACGTCGCCGAAGGCGATCACGGGCAGCTTGTCGAGATCGATCTTCAGCACCGCCACGTCGGACTCGGGGTCGGTGCCGACGGTCTTTGCCTTGGCGCTGCGCCCGTCGCCGAGCATCACCTCGACATCGTCGGCGCCGTCGATGACGTGGTTGTTGGTGAGCAGGTAGCCGTCCGCCGAGACGATCACGCCCGACCCGAGGCCGACCTGACGCTCCTGCGGCATCTGGCGCGCGCGGTCGCCGAAGAAGAATCGGAACATCGGGTCTTCCGCGCTTGGCCGCTGCGCCGCGCCGCGGCTCGCGGTGATGCTGACGACGGCGGGCGAGGCGCGCTTGGCGGCGGCTCTGTAGCTCGACGTCGCCGTACCCGAGCCGATCAGCGAGATGCTCTGCACCAGCGGCGGCAAGGCCGCGATTGCAGGCGTGCTCGCGATGACGGCAGGCGTGTCGCGCTTCAGCCAGCCGGGCTTCAGCGTCGCGACGACGAAGACGAGTGCGACCGCGACGGTGACCGTCTGCGAGAAGAGGAGCCAGGCCTTGCGCATGGGAAGAGGTTGAGTACCGGCCATTATCGCGGCGGGCTCGCGCCGACAATGGCGCCATGTCTTCTCCGTACTCGCCTGCGCCGATCGCCCTGACCATGGGCGACGCCTGCGGCATCGGCCCCGAGATCGTCGCCGCGTTCTGTCGCACGCCGGCCGCGGCGGGCTGCTTCGTCGTCGGCGACGTCGCCGTCATGCGACGCGCGGCGAAGGTCGCGGGCGGCTTCCTGCCGGTTGCGCGGATCGAGTCGCCCGCCGACGTCGGGTCGCTGCCGCCCGATTGCCTGCCCGTGCTTCAGGTCGAGGGCCTCGCCACCGACCTGCTCGATGCGCCGATCGGTCGGGTCGACGCCCGCGCCGGCGCCGCTGCGGCGCGCGCGATCGAGGCTGCGGTCGTGCTCGTGCGTCGCGGCGAGGCGGCGGCGATCGTGACGGCGCCGATCCACAAGGCCGCGTTCGCCGCCGCAGGCGTGCCCTATCCCGGCCACACCGAGATGCTGCAGGCGCTCGTCGCCGACGGTGCCCCACCGAAGCCGGTGCGAATGATGCTGGCCAACGACGAGCTCCGTGTCGTGCTCGTGACGATCCATCAGTCGCTGCGCAGCGCCATCGACGCCGTGACCTTCGACGCCGTGCTCGAGACCATCCGCATGGCCGGCGCCGCCGCCCGGCGCTTCACCTCGGGGCCGCCCCGAATCGCGGTCGCCGGCCTCAATCCGCACGCCGGCGAGGACGGCCTCTTCGGCGACGAGGAGAAGCGTTTCATCGCCCCGGCCATCGCCGCGGCGCGGGCCGAAGGGCTGGACGCGAGCGGTCCGTTCGCGCCCGACACCGTCTTCATGCGCGCGCGCCACGCGGCTGGCCATCCGGGCGAATTCGACGTCGTCGTCACCATGACCCACGACCACGGCCTGATCCCGGTGAAGTACCTCGGCGTCGAGCACGGCGTCAACGTCACGCTTGGCCTGCCGTTCGTTCGTACCAGCCCCGACCACGGCACCGCGTTCGACATCGCCGGCACCGGCCGCGCCGATCCGGCGAGCTTCGCCGCAGCCGTGCGCATGGCGCGCGTGCTCTGCGGCGCCTGACGGCTCAGTGCCTGGTCGGCGCGCCGAGTTCGGCGAGCTGCTTTCGCGCCCGACGCGTCGCGCGCTCCATCAGGTAGGTGCTCTCGACCGCGCGGAAGCGCCCGGTCTCGCACATCCGCGCGAGCATGCGCGAGGTCATCGAGATCGTCTCCTGGTGCTTGCCACCGCGCGTGAAGACGAAAAAGCTCCGGCCCGAGCTGACGTGCGCGAGCTGGACCTTCTGCCACTCGTCCTTCAGGTGCATCTGGTAGGCGAAACCGAGCTTGATGTGGTCCATCAGCTGCGGGCCGCGCGAGGGCTCGGCGGGCTCGTCCGATCCGGTGGTCGGCGGCCCGAGCGTCGCGGCAACGGCAGCGGGATCGAGCTGCGCGGCCACCGACGGCGTTGCCGGCAGGGGCGGCTGCACGTCAGCGCTCAGGTCGACATCGACCTTGTTGTTGCTCTCGACCTTCTCAGACCAGTTCACCGCCGTCTCGTTGATCAGCCCGACCTGCTTCGCCTCCTCGGGCGTGAATCGGCGCTCGATGACCTCGGGCGGCATGTCCGGCACCGAGTCCGAGCGCATGTAGCTCTCGACCGCCGGCACTGGCAGCGCGAACACGGCCTCGAGCTGCTTGACCATCAGGTTGTGGTCGAGCTCCGAGAGCGCCTGGCCCTTCAGCGATTCGGCGTGCGCCGGCAGGAGCTTGCCGAAGAATTCCTTCTGCGCCGCTTCCGGCCAGCCGATCAGGCGCATGCCTTCGTTCAGGTCCTTCATCAGCGGCGGTAGCTGCATCAGGAATTTCTTGCGGAACATCGGCGAGCCCTTGGGCTGGATGCTCATCACGAGGTCGGTGCCGACGCGGCGGTAGCGCTTGGCGCGGTCGGAATCGGCGCCGTCTCGCCGCGTCGCCAGCACCAGCGCCTGGCTCCAGACCTGGGCGACGAACGTGAGCAGGTATTCGGGTAGGTGGAGCGCGTTGAGCGAGCCCTGCAGCTGCAGCATGTAGCGCTGCTGGATGCGCAGCTCCGACTCCTTGGCGTCGAGCACCGTGGCCGCGCCGCTCTGCTCGACCACGCCCTCGTTCTGCTCGGCGATGAAGCGCTCGAGCTCGGCGACCTTGGTCGAGTAGAGCTCGATCTGGTCGAAGTCGCCCTCAACGATCTCGTCGACGAGCTTCCTCACGCGGCTCAGGAATTTCGCGCCCGGGCCGGTGTCGAAGTCGTCGAAGGCATTGGCGAGCGAGGCGATCCGGTTGATGAAGCGGCGCACCGGATGGCGCCGGGTCGAGAAGAAGGTGGCGTCGCTGAGCGCGACGCGCAGGACCGGCAGCTGCAGGCGCGCGATCTCGCGCGCCATCTGCGGCGGCACGCGCGAGTCGGAGAGGATCTGGTCGAAGAGGCTGCCGACGACGTCGATCACCATGTGATCGAGCTTGCCGGTCGACGCCTGGATCAGCTCCTCGCGGTGGGCGCGGATGAGGTTCACGGCCATCAGGCCGGTGAGCTCCTCGCCGTACTGGCCGCCGCCGCTGCCGCCGGCGCCGTCGATCAGCGACGAGCCGCCGCGCGACGAGTCGGTGCCGATGCCGCTGCGCGACGTCAGCGGGCTTTTCTCGGCGCCGCTCACGCTGCCGGAATAGCGCGAGGCGCCGAGGCCGCCCGGGCGCTGGCCGGTCGCGGCGCCGAGGCGTCCCGGCAGCGCCGATGCGCCTGCCTGCATCCGAGCGGGGTCGAGCTCGCCCGGCTGGCTGGCGATCGCGGTGAGGCGCCGCAGCAGAGTCATGAGCTGCTGGTCGGCGGCCGCGTTCACGCGGGCGCGCGCGGCGTTGCCCCGCGGCGCCGGCTCCCTGTCGCGGATGCTGTCGACGACCGGCGCTCGGCCAGGGAACGCCGTCGCGAGTGCGCGTCGATGCGCCGCCAGCAAGTCCATCTCGTTGTCGGACCCCGAGACCGACTCGATCTCGCCGTAGGCGCCGCCGCGCGACGAGATGCGCCCGTCACGCAGGCTCTGATAGCCGGAGTCGGCGCCGCCCACCTGGTTGCCGGGCCCTTCGACCGTGCGCACCGTCAGGTTCACCGGGCGCACGCCGCGCTCCTGGAACATCTTCAGGATGTCCTCGTAGCACTGCGGCATGGCGCGAGCCATCGCCGGGCCCAGTTCGCGCGTGAGCAGGCGCCGGCTCTCGCGCTCGCCCGAGATCGCCTCGATCCCGCGGTGCAGCGATGCGCCGATGATCTCGGCCCGGAGCGGGTTGCGCTCGTCGTCGGCCCGGCCGAGATTGAGGAGCGATCCGGTGTAGGCCGCGAGATCGCGCAACTGCCATTCGCACTCGTGCGAGATCAGCTGGCCGAGGCGCACGAAGTTCATCTGCTCCTCGACCTCCTTCTCGTCGACGAGGCTGAGGGACTGCCAGTCGGCCGATTCGAGCTTCCTCTTGTTGTCGACGCGCGGCTGGACTTCCTTGGTGACCTTCTCGCGCAGCGCCTCGAAGAACGCGTTCTGGAAAGAGCCGAGGTTCCTGCGCAGCTCCTGCTGCGTGAAGATGATCTGGTCGCGCTCCGAGATCTTGGTCGAGCTCTGGGCTAGGGCGGTGAGGTGCTCCGCCACATGCGTGGCCGCCGCCGTCGCCGCCGTGCGGATCAAACTCAGGGCCGCGTCGAGCGTGGCTTGGGCGCGCGGGTCGATCGGATTCATCAATGCGTCGGGCCGACGTCGTCGGCGGTTCCTCGAAGACAGGCGAAGACAATCCTAGTATGAGCCCAAAGATCGTGCCTGCGCCCGGCACTGCGTCACGGTCGGGCAGGGCTCGCGGGGCGGCCGGCGCCGGGTCAGCGGCGCAGCGAATCGCGGATCTCGCGCAGCAGGACGGTGTCTTCCGGCGGCGCGGCGGCCGGCGGCGGCGCGCTGCGCAGGCGGTTGATCTGCTTGACCATGATGAAGACGATGAACGCCAGGATCACGAAGTTGAGCAGCACGGTCAGGAAATTGCCCCAGGCGAGCAGCGGCACGCCGGCCTTGGTGAGGGCTTCGTAGGTCATCGGGCCGGCGTAGTTCGGCGGCGGCGGCGCGAGGACGACGAAGTAGTTGGAGAAGTCCAGGCCGCCGAGCGCCCTGCCGACCACGGGCATGATGACGTCCTTCACCAGCGAGTCGACGATCTTGCCGAACGCGGCGCCGATGATCACGCCAACGGCGAGGTCGACGACGTTGCCTTTCGACGCGAACACCTTGAACTGGGTGGCCAATCCCATGGTCTTCTCCTTTGTGGTTTCGTTGCGGGCCGACCAGTATTCCCGCCGCCCGGCGCAAGTCAAGCGCGCGAGCCGCTTCGCCCCGCCGCGCTTGACGCGTCCGCTAGAATTCCGGGTTGACTTTGCGCTATCTCGTTCGAAATGTGTCCAGCGACATGAGTGACCTACAAGCATGAGTGACCAGAAGATCGACGGTGGCAAGCGCACCTGGATCATCGCCTCGAGTTGTGCGGGTGCAGTGGGTGCAGGCTTCCTGGCCGTGCCCTTCGTCAGCGCCTTCGAGCCGTCGGAGCGCGCCCGCGCGGCCGGCGCCGCGGTCGAGGCCGACATCAGCGCTCTGAAGCCGGGCGACATGATGACCGTCGAATGGCGCGGCAAGCCGGTGTGGATCTTGCGGCGCACGCCCGAGCAGCTCGCCGAGCTGCCCAAGCTCGACGGCCAGCTCGCCGACCCGAAGTCGCTGCGCAAGCCCGACGAGTTCACCCCGCTCTACGCCCGCAACGAAGACCGCTCGATCAAGCCCGAGTACCTCGTCGTCGTCGGCATCTGCACCCACCTCGGCTGCTCGCCGAGCAGCAAGTTCATCCCGGGCCCGCAGGCGTCGCTGCCCGACAACTGGGCGGGCGGGTTCCTGTGCCCGTGCCACGGCTCGACCTTCGACCTCGCCGGCCGCGTCTACAAGGACAAGCCCGCCCCCGACAACCTGGAGGTCCCGCCGCACATGTACTTGTCGGACAGCAGGATCCTCATCGGAGAGGAAAAGCGTGCCTGAGCAGCGACCCACGATCTCCAGGAGCACCATTCATGGCTGAGATGCAAACCGCGCCCGCCGGCGCAGGCGCCGGGCAGCGCATGCTGACGTGGGTCGACAACCGGTTCCCGCTCTCGAAGCTCTACAACGAGCACCTGGGCCAGTATTACGCGCCGAAGAACTTCAATATCTTCTACGTTTTCGGGGCGCTCTCGATGCTCGTGCTGGTGATGCAGATCCTCACCGGCATCTTCCTGACGATGAACTACAAGCCCGACGCGGCGCGGGCGTTCGAGTCGGTCGAATACATCATGCGCGATGTGCCGTGGGGCTGGCTCGTGCGCTACATGCACTCGACCGGCGCGTCGGCCTTCTTCATCGTCGTCTACCTGCACATGTTCCGCGGCCTGATCTACGGCTCGTACCGAAAGCCGCGCGAGCTGATCTGGCTGTTCGGATGCGGCATCTTCCTGTGCCTGATGGCCGAGGCATTCATGGGCTACCTGCTGCCCTGGGGCCAGATGAGCTATTGGGGCGCGCAGGTGATCGTCAACCTGTTCTCTGCGGTGCCCTTCATCGGCCCGGACCTCTCGTTGCTGATCCGCGGCGACTTCGTCGTCGGTGACGCGACACTGAACCGCTTCTTCAGCTTCCACGTCATC